>NZ_LFZV01000001.1:934593-1123385 GCF_001183965.1 Bacillus sp. FJAT-27916 | reverse complement strand
CGTCAGTTCAGGAGTTTGCGTCCAGCTTCCTTCAGCCACTACCTCACGATAGCCACCTTGCTTTTCGCTAACAGTTCCTACTGCCAAGCCTGTAGTGGACTTGCACCATCAAGTTTTCGCCCATGCAGGGCGCACAAGAAAAAAGCCTGCCGGAAAAATTTCCAGCGGGCTTTCATCCTGTTGTCAATATATGTTATATTCTATTCTAAGAAATCCTTTAGACGTTTGCTGCGGCTTGGGTGGCGCAGCTTGCGCAATGCCTTCGCCTCAATCTGTCTGATACGCTCACGCGTTACACCGAATACCTTGCCCACTTCTTCAAGAGTACGGGTTCTGCCGTCATCAAGCCCGAAGCGTAAGCGAAGCACATTTTCTTCACGGTCGGTAAGCGTGTCCAGTACATCCTCTAATTGCTCCTTCAAGAGCTCATATGCTGCATGGTCAGATGGAGATGTAGCATCCTGGTCCTCAATGAAATCGCCAAGATGTGAATCATCTTCTTCCCCAATTGGCGTTTCCAAGGAAACAGGCTCTTGTGCAATTTTTAAGATTTCACGCACTTTCTCCGGTGTTAGGTCCATTTCTTCTGCGATTTCCTCTGGAGAAGGCTCACGGCCTAAATCCTGTAAAAGCTGACGTTGAACACGGATTAGTTTATTGATGGTTTCCACCATATGAACCGGGATACGGATGGTTCTTGCTTGGTCCGCAATAGCACGTGTGATTGCCTGACGAATCCACCAAGTAGCATACGTACTGAATTTAAAGCCTTTGCGGTAGTCGAATTTCTCAACCGCTTTAATAAGGCCCATATTCCCTTCTTGTATAAGATCCAGGAACAGCATCCCGCGTCCGACATAACGTTTTGCGATACTGACAACGAGACGGAGGTTTGCTTCTGCCAGTCGCCGCTTAGCTTCTTCATCGCCTTCTTCAATACGTTCAGCCAGGAGGATTTCTTCCTCAGCGGAAAGGAGGTCTACACGCCCGATTTCTTTAAGATACATACGCACCGGATCATTGATTTTGACACCAGGAGGCACGCTTAAGTCATTCAGGTCAAACTCTTCTTCTTTTTCAAGCTCCTGTGTATCAGGATTTTCCTCATCGTCGTCTGCTTCACTCACTATATCGACACCTTGCTCTCCAAGGTATTCATAGAATTCATCCATTTGTTCAGAATCAAGCACGAAACTGGAGAGGCGCTCTGCGATATCTTCGTATGTTAACTGGCCTCTTTTCTTACCAAGCTCCGTAACATATTCTTTCGCCTGGTCCAATGTCATATCTGTGATGTCTACTGCTTTTTCTTTGGAACGTGCTGACTTTTCAGCCATTTGTTCCCCTCCTTCTCAATCCACTTCTTTTACTTCCGTCATAAAGAATTTCTTAGCGATATCAACTCTTTTCCTAGTTCAGCAGCACGAATGAAATCCTGCCGCTTTTCAGCCTCAAGTTGCTCCGCTTTCTTTTCTTTAATAACCATTAACTGTTTATATTTAGTAATTTGGTTAACGTAATCCAATAATTCCTGCTCGCTGGGCTCATGATGGAAATCCATCATTTCAATTTCAGTGACAATCTTCCTTAAATTCACATCAGGGAGGAAATGGAGGAACAGACTTGCATCCGCCTCGTGCCCTTCCTCATAGAAGGCGAATAAATACGTAATGATTGCTTGATGATCATCATGGTTCATTTCCATTCCATCCAGCAGCTTTTGTATGCGATAGGCCAATTCCCGGTCATGGAGCATGAGAGCCAGCAAAGTCTCCTCAGCCTTCATATGCGCCGGCTTCATCCCTTTTCTTCTCGGTGCTGGCATCGCTTGAAATGAGGCGGCCTGTGTCGCTTGTTTAGGCGCCCTCTTATTATATTTACCCACTTTACCCTGCTGATTAAGCAAGGATTCCAGTGAAAGTGTGAATTCTGTAGCAATTTGTCTTAAGTAGAATTCCCTTTCGACTTCACTGTCTAACTTTGCTGTTTCTTGAAGGACGCTTTCAATATAATCCATCTTATCGCCTTCATTTGCAAAGTTTTTGCCTCTCTTATGATAAATCATCTTGAAAGAGATATACGTATGTGCAGCCCCTATTATATCGTTTTGGAACTTTTCTTCTCCAAATTCCTTGATATAGTCATCGGGATCGTACCCATTCGGCATAAGGGCAATCTTGACATGAAGACCGTTGTCACGAATCATATCAGCCGTTTTATTCGCCGCTTCAATTCCGGGTGCATCAGAATCATAACAGATGATAATTGTATCCGTGCTCCGCTTTAACAGCTGAATATGCTGTTCAGTCAGAGCCGTACCCATCGTAGCGATTCCATTATGCACCTCTGCCCTGTCTGCAGAAATGCAATCAGCAAAACCTTCAAACAAGATCGCTGCCCCTTTCTTGCGAATAAAGGGGCGTGCCAGGTGGTAATTATAGACGACTTTACTTTTATTAAAAAGTGGAGTTTCAGGACTATTTAAATATTTTGGTTCATCACCTGCAGCAAGTGCACGTCCGGAGAAGGCGATTGTCTTCCCTTGCCTATCAAAGATTGGGAACATAATTCGATTCCTAAAGCGGTCGAAATAATTCTCTCCATTCTCTCTTCTGACGAGCAGGCCGGCCTTTTCCATTAGTTCAATGGAGAAATCCCTTTTCTTTAGGAAATTATGCACATAATCCCAGGAGTCTAATGAATAGCCCAGTTGAAACTTCTCAATGGATTCCATGGTGAAACCTCGTTCGAGCAAATATTCAAGAGCATCCTGACCTTGCTTTGTATTTACAAGCAAATGATGGTAAAATTTCCTTAAAAGCTCATGAGCTTCATACATATCATCGAGAGCATGCTTTTGCTTTTGTCCCTCAGAGGCTTCATTGACGTTTATCTCTAACGGTATGTTTACCCTTTCTGCCAGGCTTCTTGCAGCTTCAGCAAAGGAATATCCTTCTATATCCATTAGAAAGGTGAAAACATTTCCACCAGCCCCGCAGCCGAAGCAATGAAAGATCTGCTTATCCGGTGCAACGGAGAAGGAAGGACTGTTTTCATTGTGAAAAGGGCATAAGCCAAAGTAGTTTCGGCCTTGCTTTTTCAGCTGGACATATTCGCCAACCACATCCACAATGTCATTCTTGCTGCGAATTTCATTCACGGTTTCTTCGGGGATTAATTGATTTTTCAATTGTTTAACACCTGTTTCATAATGGGTCTGAATATTGTAATTCTATATCAGTTGCTAAAATCCTTCAATTTTCGACAATATTTTTTTCATTGTTTCCGTGAAAGCTGATTTATCAATCATTTTGATTTTCTTTGGACCTTTTTCATATTTGCCTGACCGTCTTGCATTTGCATGCAAATGCCTTGTCTCAAGAAATAGGTCAATTTCACTGTCCTTGATCTCTTTTCCCCTTGATGTTACGACATAAGCTGCCTTTGCAAGACATCCCGCTGCGAGTCCTAAATCCTCGGTGACGACAATATCACCGCTCTTCACATGATTCAATATATAAAAGTCAGCAGAATCCCTTCCTGGTTCAACCCATACCCAGGACACATCAGGATAACGATTAGTTGTATTTGTATAAGCTGCCACAAATTTGATGTTCACATCATAAGGCTCACATACTTGTTGAACCTCGGTCTTCACTGGGCAGGCATCCGCATCAACATAAACCGTTAAATGACTCTTCTTTTGTATTTCTACATCTCTCATCTTAATCCTTCTTTTTTAAGGACAGTTTGTCCGATTGTCGAATATTTTTACTAAGGATTCCTTGACTTTTTAATATACGATGCTTATTCTAGTTTATTCCTTTATAAATAACTCTAAACCTAAAGCAGGGTATTTTATCACAATTTTTTATTATAGAATAAATTAAATCAAATTTCCACTCTTTTGTCCTCTGGTAATTCAGACCATCCAAACAACCAAAAAAACATGCTTTCGCATGCTCTTTTAGTTTCGTTTGTTAATGATATCGCTAATCATATTGGCTGTCTCTTCTACCGCTTTATTCGTGACGTCAATGACCGGACAGTTAAGCCGGTTAACGATTCTCTCGAAATATGTGAGTTCTTCATGGATTCGGTCCATGTTCGCATACACAGCGCTGTCATTCAGCCCTAATGATTTCAGGCGTTCTTTCCTAATATGATTGAGCTTATCAGGACTGATTTTTAACCCGATACATTTTTGGGGATCTACCTTAAATAATTCTTCAGGCGGTTCTACCTCAGGAACTAACGGCACATTCGCCACCTTCAACCGTTTATGAGCTAGAAATTGTGATAATGGCGTCTTCGATGTACGAGAGACTCCGACCAAGACAACATCCGCCTTCATGATGCCCTTCGGATCTCTTCCATCATCATATTTCACGGCAAACTCGATGGCTTCTACCCTTTTGAAATAATTTTCGTCCAACTTTCGGACAAGACCCGGCTTATTGAGTGCAGGTGTTCCATATTTCTGTTCAAGAATATCAATTAGAGGACCGATGATGTCATATGCAGTGATATTCATTTCATCTGCCTTCTCTTTCATATACGTGCGGATCTCCGGCTTCACTAATGTGTAGGCAACCACACCGTTATTCATTTGTGCCACACTCAGCACCTCATCAACGGTTGAGACATCTTCCACAAACGGTATTCGCTTCAAGACGATGTTCTCACCGCTGAACTGACTGACGGCTGCTTTTGTTACGAGGTCAGCCGTTTCCCCAACTGAATCTGAAACCACGTAGATTATAGACTGTTCCATAAGCGTCCTCCAGGTATCACTGGCCCACTGCCGCTTTTTTACCCATTATCGCTGGCTAAAGAAACGAAGGCCTTGGTTATATTCGTTTTTGTAATTCTGCCAACCACTTCATATCCATGATCATTCTGTTTCACGACCGGCAAGGCATCAATTTGCTTCTCAATCAACTTCTCCGCAACATCAATTAAGTAGTCTTCCTTCGTGCATACTGTAATGTTTGGCATACGTGTCATAATGATGTGCACAGGAATGGTTGTTAAATCCTGCTTGCCAAGACTTGCACGCAAAAGGTCCTTCCTAGACAAAACACCAACGAGCAAGGATTCCTTATCCACAACGAATAATGTTCCAACGTCTTCTAGGAACATCGTGCAAATAGCATCATAAACAGTCACACCCTCGCTGACGACAACAGGGATTGACTGATAATCTCCAACATGAAGCTTCTTCAAGTTATCTGTTAGTAGCTGTGTCTCTGTTTTGCCTGTATAGAAATAGCCCACTCGGGGTCTAGCGTCCAAATAACCAGCCATCGTCAGGATGGCTAAATCCGGGCGCAAGGTCGCACGGGTTAGATTTAATTGATCGGCAATATGTTCGCCTGTAATAGGTCCATTATCCTTCACGATTTGGAGGATATGTTCTTGTCTTTTTGTTAATTCTATTGTACTCACCACCCTAAAGTGCCATAACACTTCGCTCTACTATAGTATTTATTATATACTATTTATTCGTGAAGTGTAATTAATCATCCTAAACTTAAAATAAGCCTACCCAAAAGGGAATGAATTCATTCCCTTTTGAGCGGGCTTTTTAAGCTTTAGGCTTCGCTAAACAGATATGTTGATTTAACTTGGATGTCGTACTGCTTATCTGCCGACATTGCCCTCTTATTGCGGGCCGGACACCTTAGTTGGTATTCCATTTATCAACATTATGTGAATCTAGCTTAAAACTTCATTTTACTGCTCAAGAATGCAGGTAATTCCTCGATGCTTACTCTCGTCTGCTCCATTGTGTCTCGGTCACGGACGGTAACCATCTTATCTTCAACAGAATCGAAATCATACGTGATACAATATGGTGTTCCGATTTCATCATGACGGCGATAACGTTTACCGATGGAGCCAGCTTCATCATAGTCCACCATAAAGTCTTGTGCCAGGTTAGCAAATACTTCTTTCGCACCCTCAGACAGCTTTTTAGACAACGGAAGGATAGCTGCTTTATATGGAGCAAGCGCTGGGTGCAAATGCATCACAGTGCGGCTTGTGCCATCTTCAAGCTGTTCTTCTTCATAGGCATCAATCAAATAAGCCAATGTTACACGGTCCGCACCTAAAGAAGGCTCGATGCAGTATGGTACGTATTTTTCATTCGTTTCTTGATCAAGATAGTGGAAATCCTCACCTGAATATTCCATATGGCGTTTAAGATCGAAATCAGTACGAGAAGCAATACCCCAAAGCTCGCCCCAGCCAAATGGGAATTTATATTCAAAGTCAGTTGTAGCGTTACTGTAATGAGAAAGCTCTTCTTCTTCGTGGTCACGAAGTCTGAAGTTTTCTGCTTTCATGCCCAAGGAAAGAAGCCATTTCTCTGCAAAATCCTTCCAATAACCAAACCACTCAAGTTCAGTCCCCGGCTTGCAGAAGAATTCAAGCTCCATTTGTTCGAATTCACGTGTACGGAACGTAAAGTTACCCGGTGTGATTTCATTACGGAAGCTTTTCCCGACTTGCGCGATACCGAATGGAAGCTTTTTGCGCATTGTACGCTGAACGTTCTTGAAGTTAACAAAGATCCCTTGTGCTGTTTCCGGACGAAGGAAGATTTCATTCGTGCTTGACTCTGTCACACCTTGGAATGTTTTGAACATAAGGTTGAATTGACGAATTTCTGTGAATTCTTTGCTTCCGCAATCAGGACAAACGATATCATTCTCTACAATCAATTCCTGCATCTTCTCGAATGGAAGTCCATCTACGATAATTTCCTGCCCTTTTTCCTGCATAGCTTCCTCAATGAGCTTATCAGCACGATGACGCGCTTTACATTTCTTACAATCAATCATTGGATCATTGAAATTTCCGATGTGGCCGGATGCTTCCCATGTACGAGGGTTCATGAGAATAGCAGAATCAAGACCGACATTGTATGGGGATTCCTGGATGAATTTCTTCCACCATGCCTTCTTAATATTATTCTTCAGTTCAACGCCTAGCGGGCCGTAATCCCACGTGTTAGCCAGACCGCCGTATATCTCAGACCCAGGGAAGATAAACCCCCTATGTTTTGCATGTGATACAATTTGATCCATTGTAATGGTCATAATCGTTCTCTCCTTTAATTCAATATAAAAAAACTCCCGCCACTATGCATAATGCATAGGGACGAGAGTTTACCCGCGGTTCCACCCTATTTGCCAAGAATCTTGGCCGCTTTAAAATGCGTTACTCCAGACTGCCTTCTTTGGCAAGATATCATTCGGCTCCCACCATCTCCGAACTCGCTAGGCATACCCTTATCCAAATACTACTTTCCTTCACGGTAACTACATATGAATGTATCTCACATTCTATCCAATTCACCCCTGTATTGTCAATACACAGATTAAAAGAAGTTTCTTTTAAAGCTGGTCCTTCATCTTACCCATCTGTCTTAGAAAGCGTTTTGTCTTCAATTCGACACCTAAGTATTCATCATAATAGGCATCCAGCACTTGACGGATTTCCTTCTTAGTCGCATCCTTGATGGAAATCGTTCCAAGCCTGTCCAAGTCCATATAATAAAGGACACGAAGAAGTCTCGCCACCGCAGGGGAAATTTTCATGCGGTATGGGTCTATTTCCTCGCAGCGATGGCACAGGAGTCCGCCTTCACGGATAGAGAAAGAGAAGGACCCATCCTGTGCCCCGCAGTTGACACAGCGATTCAGCTCTGGAGCAAATCCGAATAGACTGAGCATCTTCATCTCGAAAATATTGACGATAATCTCAGGATCATATTCCTCATCAAGATAACGAAGCGATTGGTAAAATAGATTAAATAAAGCTTCATGCGGCTTTCTTTCTTCCGTTCCCTTATCTAGAAGCTCCGCTATGTAGGAGGCATAGGCTGTCAAAAAAATGTCCTCGCGGATTGAACGAAAGGACTCTATCGTCTCTCCCTGCTGCAACTGGCCAAGGCCCCTGCCAGAGAGAAATAAATAATGACCGAAATGAAACAACTGAGTGACAGCAGAAAAGCGGCTGTTAGGCTTTTTCGCTCCTCTCGCCATCACTCCGACTTTGCCAAATTCTCTTGTATATAATGTAATGATTTTGTTCGTTTCACCATAATCGGTTGTGCGAATTACAATGCCTTCACATTTAGCCAGCACGCCACTCACTCCAATATGACGGCAAGATGATCCCTTATACGATTGGGATGTTCAGCTCTTCATTTTCTTCATTCATGATTGGCTGGTTAGCGTCTGTTTGTCTTTCAAGTTCCTTTAAAAGAAGATAAGTATCCACGCTTCCGGTTTGTCTAAACACATTCCAGGTAAATTCAATCATACTTATTCCACCTTTCATTGATAGAAACTAGTTGTTCTTACCTGACTTTAGCTTCACCAACCAGACCGAAAATCATGTGGTTAAAAATTGGCTGATTTCCCATTCGCCTCACTGCCGAATAATATAAGCCCCGTAGTAAGAGGGCTCATCCAACCACTTGGAACAAATTCCCTTTAAGCGAAATTCATTCCCGCTTCGTTTTTTAATACTCATCTTCCCTGAAGCCGATATCTCTTAAATGAGAAGCTTTGTTTCTCCAGTCCTTTTGCACCTTCACCCATAGTTCCAAGAACACTTTGGAACCGAGAAGGTTCTCAATATCCACACGTGCACGCTGTCCGATTTCTTTAAGCATGGCACCTCTCTTACCGATGATGATGCCTTTTTGTGAATCCCGTTCGACAATGATGGTTGCCATAATATGAACGGTTTCCGCCTTTTCCCTGCGTTCAATTTTATCAATTACCACCGCAATGGAGTGAGGTACCTCCTCACGCGTCAAATGGAGAGCCTTTTCCCTGATCATTTCTGAGATGATAAATCTCTCTGGGTGGTCCGTAATCTGATCAGCTGGATAATACTGAGGTCCTTCCGGCAGATAGGCATTGATTTGCTTTAGCAATGTGTCCACATTATTCCCCTCAAGAGCCGAGATAGGCACAATTTCAGCAAAATCATATTTCTCCTTATACGTATCGATAATACGGAACAGCTCATCCGGATGAATTTGGTCAATCTTATTGATAACCAAAAAGACCGGTGTCTTATAGGATTTCAATTTCTCAATGATGAACTCTTCGCCGCGTCCAAATCCTTCTTCCGCATTGACCATGAAGAGAATAGCATCCACTTCCTGAAGCGCATTGGAAGCGACCTTCATCATGAAGTCGCCGAGCTTATGCTTCGGTTTATGAATGCCTGGTGTATCAATAAAGATAATCTGGCTATCATTCGTTGTCAGCACACCTTGAACCTTATTTCTAGTTGTTTGAGGCTTATCGCTCATGATCGCAATTTTTTGCCCAATGACACGGTTGATAAAAGTTGATTTCCCCACATTCGGTCTTCCAATGATAGATACGAAGCCCGATTTAAACTTGGTGTTGGTTTGATTACTCATGTAAATCCTCCGGTGAAAACGCTCCAGGCAATAGTTCTTTGACCGTCAGTTCAAGAACATCACCCTTTAAGTTTGTTAAAATGACCGGCATGTCTTCGTCACATAGCTCGGAGATTACCTGGCGGCATGCACCGCATGGTGATACTGGACGGTCTGTATCGGCCACGACCGCCAATGCTTTGAACTCTGTCACACCTTGTGCCATTGCGGAGAAAAGAGCTGTTCTCTCTGCACAGTTACACATAGAGTAAGCGGCATTCTCAATATTACAGCCATGATAAATCGTTCCGTCAGCTCCAAGCAAGGCTGCTCCAACACCAAAACGGGAGTATGGAATATACGCCTTTTCCCTCGCTTTTTTTGCTTCTTCAATTAATTGTTTTTTTTGCATGTAAGTACCTCCTAAGATTTCTGTTTCACATTAATAAATTCATTATTCTCGGCAAGAAAATAATTAGTCCGACAACCGCCGAAAAGATGGCATACACGAGGACAGCTCCTGCTGCGGTATCCTTTGCAGCCTTTGCCAAAGGATGCGTTTCATTCGTGACTAAATCGACGGCTTTCTCAATAGCTGTATTCATCAGCTCTAGGGCAAGCATCCCCCCAATGGCTGTAAGTACGAATAGCCATTCTAGCTTTGTGATGTCAAAATACACACCGCATATCGTCACAATAAGCGCCGTACAGGCATGAAACCTCATATTGCACTCATGGGCTAACCCATAGCGGATACCTGACCAGGCATAGGCAAAGCCTTTAAAAAACCGTTTAAGACCGGTTGGTTTATCGTGTAAGACCATAGCTGTCTAACAGCTCCCTTTGTCTTGAAAACATGACCTTTTCATCTTCTTCATTCATATGATCATATCCAAGCAAATGAAGGAAACCGTGAACCGCCAGGAATCCAAGCTCACGTTCATTTGAATGACCATATTCAGCAGCTTGCTCCTCCATCCGGTCAATCGAAATAATGATATCTCCTAAAAGGGCTGGTTCATCCGAGCCGATGATTTCAACCTCTCCCTCACCCATCTCTTCCATCGCAAAGGAAATAACGTCTGTCGCTGCATCCTTATGGCGATATTCCTTATTAATTTCCTGAATTCGGCTGTTATCCACGAATGTAACTGACACTTCGCTGCCTGTCTTCACTTGCTCATGCCTTGCTGTATGTTCCAGCAGATTTTCCACAAGCTTCATTTGTTCGTCGGTCACTTTATTCGTTTCATCCATGATGTCAATCGTTAAAATCAATTCCTTCACCTTCTCTATTCTTTATCATCCATTTGCGGATATTCAATTCGATTATGGAAAATACCTGTCAATGTTTCACATAATGAAACTGTTACCTTTTCTAATTCCTTGAGTGTAATATCACATTCATTAAATTGACCGTCATTTAATTTGTCAGCAATGATCGACCTAACCAGCTTTCCAATCGAATCCTGTGTCGGCTTTTTCAAGGAGCGGACTGCCGCTTCCACGCTATCCGCAATGGCAATAATGGCCGCTTCCTTTGATCTCGGTTTAGGCCCTTTATACCGATAATCCTTCTCCTCAGGAGCAAGCCCCTCTTCCTTGGCTTTATGATAGAAATACTTCAAAAGGGTCGTCCCATGATGCTGTTCAATGATATCAACAATTGCTTCAGGCATCCTATGCTTTCGAGCCATCTCTGCCCCATCTGTTGCATGGGCTAGAATAATCTTAGCACTTTTCTCTGGAGACAGACGGTCATGCGGATTATCAATGTTCGTCTGGTTCTCAATGAAATAAGCAGGGCGCTTTGTTTTACCGATATCATGATAATAGCATCCCACACGAGCGAGCAAGCCATTAGCCCCAACCGCCTCACATGCCCCCTCAGCAAGATTGGCCACCATCACACTGTGGTGATATGTACCCGGCGCTTCCATTAATATCTTGCGAAGCAATGGATGATTAGGATTGGAGAGCTCAATCATCTTCATGGAAGAAAAAATGCCAAAGCTGCTTTCAAAGAAAGGAAGCAGTCCAATGGTGCTGATTGCTGAAATAATCCCAGAGGAAATGGCGACAATTGCCACCCAAATATAAGGAATCTCAGCGCCGTCAATCCAATATAATCCTGTGATAAGCACCAAATTGATAAGAGCATTGAAAAGACCCGCCCTTAAGATGCTCGAACGTTCATGATGCTGCCTTAAAAAGACGATTGCCACCAGCCCGCTGATCAGCATATACATCCCAAGACTCGACTGAACACTGCCGGATAAACCATCCTTAAACATAATACTCCCAACGATAGAAAGAAGGATGCCGATCGTAACTGCATACCTGTCCTTCATAAGGATGGTAATCAGCATGACAGCCATCGCCGATGGAAAGAGAAAGGCCAGGGTTTCATCGCTGAGCCGTGCCGTAATATGGATGATTTTCATCAGTGTAATGCCTATTACATATACAAGGGAGAAAATAAAGATATTATCCCGGACTTGGTCTGGTATCTCTACTTTACGAAAAACCAGATAGACCCCGAAGAATACTAAAATCAGTATCGCACCCAGTCCAACATACGGTAGAAATGACTCCTCACTCTTCAGAAGACCAACCAATTTTAGCTGGCGGTAAACCTCCGCATCAATTAAGTATCCTTCCTCAACGATAATCTGTCCTTGCAGAATCCGGACAGGCTCCACATTTTCTTCAGCCTTCTCCCTTGCTGTTTCCGTTGCAGAAGAATCAAAGAACACATTCTGGATAATCGCATAGCGGCCAATATCAATGGAGGCAGAGCGCAGATTCGCAGTTGGCATACTATTATACTTAATCTGTTCTTCCACTTTCTTCTTGGCATTCTCAACCTCATTGGCCCGTATGCCCACCTTCATCATGTCATTAACGCTTGTTTTCGTCATATCCTTAGCCAAGGCTAAGTCAGACTGTGAGGAACCAAGTAAACGAAGAAGAGTTTCATCAGAAATGTCCTTATTGATTGTGTCAGAGAGCCGGGAACGAAGATTCTTTAAATGCTTCTTTGGCTCATTTAGAATCTCTGCCTTTTTCCCTTCCTCTACTTCCTCATTCTTCAATCCAGCAGCCACGACATCCTCTGCACTCGTGAAGATATCCTCCACCATCTTTACCCTTTTTTTAACATATTCCTCGTTAGGTGTATAGATATCTTCCACACTGTTGACAGCTTTTTGTTTCTTCTCTGCCGTCTCAACTGGGTCTTCGACCGTTTTTGGTGAGCGAATGGTCGTATCTGCTACACTGAACTGCTTAACATCAAGCTTCTCCGGCTGTACGCTGCTAAATAACAGTACATAAGAAAGCACTGCTAATAAGAATAGCAGGGTTGCTTGGAGAATCGGATTTTGTTTCCAGCTTTTTATGGAACGAATGATTGTATTCAGCCAATTCACGTGCTTTCCTCCTTCAGACGGAAGAGTCTCTATGTATAAAATCGAACACTTGATGTTATAATATCAGTTTTTGGCAAGCGTTTCACCTTGTTTTCCATTTCAGACACAAAAAAGAAAAGGGCCACAGTATACCTGCGGCTCTCTTTCCTAGAGGATTATGATTATTTTGTTTCATATTTCTCATAGGCATGAATAATCTTGGCCACGAGCGGGTGCCTTACAACATCGGTTTGATCCAGATGGATAAATCCGATTCCTGTGACATTCTTAAGGATATTTTCTGCTGCTTTTAGCCCGGATTGAATGCCTCTTGGCAAATCAATTTGCGATGTATCTCCCGTAATCACCAGCTTTGAGCCAAAGCCAAGTCGAGTTAAAAACATCTTCATTTGAGCCTGTGTTGTATTCTGCGCTTCATCCAGAATGACAAAAGCATCATCCAGTGTCCTTCCGCGCATATAAGCCAACGGGGCAATCTCAATCGTACCGCGTTCAATCAACCTTGCCGTCTGCTCTGTGCCCAATATATCATGCAGGGCATCATATAGCGGTCTCAAGTATGGATCGACCTTCTCCTTTAAATCTCCCGGCAGGAAGCCTAGACTCTCGCCCGCTTCGACTGCAGGACGAGTCAAAATAATACGCTTAACATCCCCGCTCTTCAGGGCGAGAACCGCCATAACGACAGCCAAATATGTTTTTCCTGTACCAGCCGGACCAATACCAAACACAAGATCCTTGCTCCTGATAGCAGAAAGGTATTCCTTCTGTCCTAAAGTCTTTACACGGATGGACTTTCCTTTTGCATTCTTGGTGATCTCTTCGTTATATAAATCCGCAAAATATTCAAGCGTTCCATTCTTGGACAGATTGATAGCATAGGCCACTTCACGGGGTCCAATTTTGATTCCCTTGCGGACAATGGTCAATAAAGCTTGTAAAATCTCATCCGCACTCTCGAGATTCTCTTCTTTTCCCGAAATACTGATGGTCTCGCCGCGGGAGATGATATTGACAGAGAGCTCACTTTCCAACAGCTTGAGATTGCTATCATTGACACCAAACAACTCTGCCGCTTCATTTGGTGATTCTAATTGTAAGTTCATAAGTTTTGCTTGATCTGACATTCCTTAGTCTCCTTGAATCATCGGTTGTCCGATTGCAATATTTTCTAAAACTTGATAATGTATAGTCATTTTAACTTTACCATTGTGGCTCCGCTTGTGCAAAATTTTTTCGTCAATAATGGATGCATCATCCGGTGCGAGTTTCAGCACATCCTGCCTGGCCATCTTTTCTGCTTGGACTGCCGCTTCTTCCTCCGTATACACGCGCACTGCTTTTTCCTTACTTAAATATGTCTTCTTATGAAAGGTTATTGGGATTTCCCAGCCAAAAAAGCGAAAGACCTTCCGATCCTCCTCAACCTCGTATTCCGGGAATCCGTGTTCCCCAAAGCCCCATACAGGCATCTCGAAATCACCGAACTTAATGGTATTCTTGGTTTTAGAATCACCATTAAAGACAAATAAATTCGTTTTCAGCGGAACAGTCACCGTGGTCTTATACCATGTTTCCGCCATCACCTTTCCTTTCGCCCCTACATATTTCTTATTATCTTCCCTTCCAATAAAGCCGCTCACCAATATATCCCCTTTCTGAACATATTGGTTTTTCTCAACTATTCCTTGTCCTTTTTCAACCATCGGCTGGACAATTGTCCCACTCTTCGCCGCAATCAAGTTCATATAGGTCTCATTTGCCTCTTTTTTAGGCTGCTTCTTCTCTACAACCTGAAATTCAAAGGTTGTCCCCTTCAACTGCACGCCAATCCATGTAATAGCAGGCACACGCTCACTTAATTCCTTCTGGATATCCTCCATCTGATCCAATCCGAATTGTAATTTACCGACCTTTATATCCATTTCCTCAAGCGCCTTGCGAACTTCATGCTCAGTAGCCGGACTTGCTCCCTTTATTTCGATTCCCCAGACAACATTAGAAAGAATGAAGATTAATGTGCAAAATAAAAATAGTCCAACAAGCAGGCCGCTGTACTTCAGCAATTTCTTTCCAAAGAAATAGGCCCCCTTTCTTTCCAGAAAGGTCACCTTACACTCGCTTTTTCTTGCTGCAACCCTCAGTGTCGGCACTTCCTCAAGCTTCATATAAAATACAACCGTTTCCGTCCCCATGTTTTTAACATCCCATACGAGCACCTTTTGCTCAAGAAGACGATTAATGAATCTTGTTGCGCCCCTGCCGTTCACTTGAACCTTCACATATCCGCTCAAATGATTTGTCCAATCGTTTTTCATTCGAGTACCTCCCCTTGCTACTCTTCAAGAAATAAGACTTGATCAATCTTTCCCTCAAGCAGGATTTCCTCTGGAAGAATCGTCTTTAACACAAAGCCTTCACCCTTGACCAGAAGTTGTCCGCTCTTTAGCATTAAGCGCAATTCCTTATCTGAAAAAGCCAGCAGCCCCTTGTGATTTTCTATGTATATATGAATTTGGCCAACCATCGTGATTCTCGGCAGGTCCATCATAATATCTTCCGGCAGGTCCATGGCGGCCGTAACCCACCTCTTCAACCGATTCCCCCATGCTCGGGCCATAAAGAGCCCCCTTTCTCCCTGATCTGGATATACATAAATGCGCCTCGTTTCGGCTGTATATAACGACAAGCGTATCTATTACTCAGGAGTCCTCTCCTTATAACCTATTCGCAGCGAGCTGCTTACATGACAACTAATCCTTAGGGGGAACAGAGAATATCAGAGCCGTCATTACACACAAAAATAGACCCTCCGAATCACTCGGAGGGTCTATCTGAAATTATCTAATATGCCTTCTTTTCGACCTAGGCGGACCAAGAATTTCGGACATAATAACAGCCTGTCTTAAGTCAGCCTCCCGTAAATTCACACGTGGTCTTGAACTTTCGGATGCCTGGTTACTGCTCTTTGGCCGTAATTCTTCTGGGATTGCCTTTCTGGCCATTTGTACGGGCACAGAGACTGCCGCTGGTTCAGGTGTTCTCTCCTTCGGCTGAGAATCCGCCAGTTTCGCCTTTTGCCGCTCATATTGCTCCTTAATCGATTGAGCCAAAGTCTCTGCTTTTCTCTCCAATTCCGGTGACTGGCTCAGCTTCTTCTTCAGCTGGCGCTCCCTTTCCTGGATCTTACGGCGAATCTCATCATCTGCTCCGGCCATTTGCATGACAGGCTTCTCGCTCCCCCTGCCCTCAGGACGATTTGTTTTCTCATCCGGCATTGGATCAGGCGGGTTGTTGCTCTGCTCTGCTTCCTTATTTCTTCCGAAGAACCAGCTGATCAGACTGATGATGATGAAAATTAAAATGGGATTATCCCATATTGCCCCTAATACCATGGATAGAACCTCCTTTTCCAGGATACCCGGTTAAGGGATCTTATTTCTCGTCGTCCTGATTCGTCTGGTCTTGATTCATGTTGCCGATGGACTCTCTCATCTTCGTATCGGAGGCAAGGTTTTGATAATTCATGTAATCCATGATTCCCATATTACCAGCTTTGAAAGCATGAGCCATCGCAAGCGGTACTTCAGCTTCAGATTCTACAACCTTCGCCTTCATTTCTTCTACTTTTGCCTTCATCTCTTGCTCTTGTGCAATCGCCATCGCACGGCGTTCCTCTGCTTTTGCTTGGGCAATCTTCTTGTCTGCTTCCGCTTGTTCTGTTTGAAGCTCAGCACCGATGTTTTTGCCGATATCCACATCTGCAATATCGATGGAAAGAATTTCAAAGGCTGTCCCAGCATCCAGCCCTTTGCTTAAGACGGTCTGGGAGATCCTTTCCGGATTCTCAAGAACAGTCGTATGGCTTTCACTTGAACCAATTGTCGAGATAACACCCTCACCAACCCGGGCAATAACCGTATCCTCTCCAGCACCCCCGACAAGGCGTTCAATATTAGCCCGTACGGTAATTCTCGCTTTGGCCTTCACTTCAATCCCGTTCAATGCCACACCCGCAATGAATGGTGTTTCAATGACCTTTGGATTTACGCTCATTTGGACAGCCTCAAGCACGTCACGTCCTGCAAGGTCAATTGCAGCACAGCGCTCAAAGGTAAGGTCGATATTGGCACGATGAGCCGCGATTAGCGCATTAACAACCCGGTCTACATTTCCTCCAGCCAAGTAATGGCTCTCAAGCTGATTCGTTGTCACATTCAATCCTGCTTTTGATGCTTTAATAAGCGGATTGATGACACGGCTCGGCGCTACACGGCGGAGCCTCATACCAATTAACGTGAAAATACTAACACGGACACCTGCAGCGATCGCAGAAATCCAGAGCATAACCGGCACGAATGTAAATAAGACGGCCAGAACAATGATAATGAGCGCCACACCCAGCAGGGCTGCAATCGTTCCACTTGTTAATACCATATTTTATTGTTCTCCCTTCATTTCTAAATTACTGATTATCTTCATCTAATTGTCGCACAACTACACGGGAACCTTCCACTTTAACTACTTTAACAGCAGTTCCCTTGTTAATAAAGCTTCCCTCACTGACCACATCAATTCTCTCTCCATCAACCAAAACCGTTCCAGCAGGTCTCAAGTCAGTCAGCAGAATCCCTTCCTTGCCGATGAGCTCAGTTCTGTTTGTATTGGAGATATAACCTTTCTCGGTGCTTGTTGAATCAAACAGTACAAGTCGATCAAAGGCCGTGAATTTCTTCCCGAAGAATTTAATCAGAATGACGGCTACCAAAAAGGCTGCCAGCAAGGCAATGAAAATCGATTTCGCCATAAGTTCCACATCCCCCGAAGCAAGAAATAAACTTGCTATTATTGCAATAAAGCCTACTATACCGATGATTCCTCCCGGTATGAAAAATTCCAGCAGAATCAGGCCAATTCCGACAATAAACAGAATCAAGGTTTCATATCCGGCAAGCCCCGATACGAGATGACCATAGAAGAACAGCAGCAAGGCAGAAATACCAGCGATTCCCGGCAGTCCGAAGCCCGGAGAATAGAGTTCAACGATGAGTCCAATCGTACCGATGGATAACAAAATCGGAATGATATAAGGATTCGTTAGAAAACGTGCCGCCTTATCGGCAAAGGTTTCCTCAAACATCACTTTCTCTGCTTCCTCAAGCCCTAGTTTCTGAAGAAGTGCCTCTTCATTTTTGACAGTGCCTTCACTGTAGCCGATTTCACTTGCCTGAGAAGCCGTCAAAGTAAGAAGCTTTCCTTCCCATGAATCATAAGCTGATGGCAGGTCAACATCCTTTTCCGCCATTGCTTTCGCAAAGGACGGGTTCCGGCCGCTTGATTCTGCCGCCTTCTCCATATTAGCCAGCCAATAAGATTGTGCCTTCTCATCGGCAGCATTTCCATCTGAGGTGATGACTGCCGCTGCTCCCATCGTGGCGCCCGGCACCATGTAGATTTCATCCGCATTCAATGATATGAAGGCACCAGCTGATAAGGCGCGATTATCGATAAAGGCTACGGTCTTAATATCCGTTTCAGCAAATGCCTGCCCAATCTCATCCGCCGCATCAACAGCTCCGCCTGGTGTATTAATATCAAATATGATTGCTTCTGCCCCATCTTCCTCAGCAGTCTCGATGGCACGGGTCAAGAAATTGGCTAACCCTTTCTCCACATCATTATGTATAGGAACAATATAGACTTTCTCTCCATTACCTAAGCTTGTATTTGGCCCGCCGATGAAGCTCAAGCAAAAGGCGGCAATAAAAAAGAGCGACCACCAATGTTTCTTCACTCTCTCTCTTCCCTCCTTCCCATTTTCCCTTATAGTCCATTATACGTACAAAGACCTTATTAGTTTCAATATTCTTGTGCATTTATCTGTTTTTTCCTGAAAACATAATAAAAAACCCGCGAATCGATTGATTCACGGATTTTATATGTCTTATTTTGAAAGATGTTGCAGTACCAGTTTATTAACTAAAGATCCATCAGCTTTGCCCTTCACCTTCGGCATGATAGCGGACATTACTTTCCCCATATCAGCCTTAGAAGTGGCATTTGTTTGGGCGATCGCTTCAGTAACAAGCGCATCCAGATCTTCTTCGCTTAATTGTTTCGGCATATAGCTTTCCACAACAGCAATTTCAGCGTGAAGCTTTTCGGTTAAGTCCTGGCGCCCTGCTTTATCAAATTCTTGAAGGGAGTCTTTACGTTGCTTTAACTCACGTGATAGCACGGTCAACTCTTCATCCTCGGATAACTCTTGTTTGCCAAGCTTAATTCCTTCATTCTGAAGAGAAGCCTTCATCATTCGGATGACAGAGAGCTTGTCTTTATCTTTGTCTTTCATAGCTTGTTTCATATCGCTGTTTAAACGCTCAACAAGACTCATTAAAGGCACCTCTTTTTAGTACTTGCGTTTTCTCGCAGCTTCAGACTTTTTCTTACGTTTAACACTAGGTTTTTCATAGAATTCGCGCTTTCTTACTTCCTGCATAGTACCTTGCTTGGAAACTGTGCGTTTGAAGCGTCGAAGAGCATCTTCAAGCGATTCGTTTTTCTTAACGACTGTTTTAGACATCTCTTTCCCTCCCTCCGAGCACAACAACTCTAATTTCCTCATGTTGAAGGAAACCATGTACCTTAAAATTATAATATATCAGGTATCTTAGGTCAACTGTTATTCCAATTTTAACGCTTGGTTTTATCGCATTCTTTTGACACGATTTTATTTTATTTCAAGCAGGGAATTCCCGTACAAGCAACTGATTCATCAATGGCCGTGCAAGGCCTTCTGATCTGGACATAAACCGTTCCATTGATCAACCGCTTTGCATAACGAGCAGCATGGGCTATTCACGATCCTAAACACTTTAACCGCTTTACCTTTCAGCAAAAAAAGTCCAAGGTTCACTTAAGAAACCTTGGACTCCTATATTATTGGGCTACTGCTTCGATTTGATCGTCTAACACGCGGACGAATTGCCCTTCGTTATACGGATAGCCAGCCTTTGTGATTTTCACTTTGACGATTTGGCCGATCATGTCTTCTGTCGCCGGGAAGACAACCTTCAAATAATTATCAGAATACCCTTGATATAAGCCTTCTCCTTCTTCAAAACGGTCTTCTGGAATGACTTCAAGAACCTCATCCTCGAATTGAGAAGCGAACTCCTTCGCCAATTGCTCGGAAAGGGCAATCAAGCGGTGTACACGGTCGTTTTTCACATCTTCATCAACTTGGTCTTCCATACGTGCAGCTGGTGTGCCTGTCCGTTTTGAATAAGGGAAGACGTGAAGCTCAGAAAAACGTTGCTCCTTAATGAAATTATACGTCTCCATGAATTCTTCCTCTGTTTCACCCGGGAAACCTACGATAACATCCGAAGTGATTGCTAGATTTGGCAATGCTTCACGCAGGCGTGCTACACGCTCGGCATAAAACTCTGTTGAATACTTGCGGCGCATTCTCTTAAGCACAGTGTTTGAAGCCGATTGAATCGGTATATGCAAATGCGGAACAACCTTGTCAGATTTCCGCAATACCTCGATGACCTCATCAGAGATTTGTGAGGCTTCGATGGAGGAAATACGGATGCGTTTCAATCCCGCTACCTTCTCATCCAAATCCATCAGAAGCATGGCAAGATTATAATCCTTTAAGTCTTCTCCATATCCGCCTGTATGAATACCTGTAAGGACGATTTCCTTATAGCCTGCGTCAACCAGCTGCTGAGCTTGATGAACGACTTCCTGTGGATCTCTTGAGCGCAGAAGTCCGCGTGCCCATGGGATGATGCAGAAAGTACAGAAGTTATTGCAGCCCTCCTGAATCTTCAATGACGCGCGCGTACGGTCAGTGAAGGCAGGTACGTCCATTTCTTCATATACTCTTGTTTTCATGATATTGCGAACGCCGTTGATTGGCTGGCGTTCTTCTCTAAATGTATCAATAAATCCTAACAGTTTACCGCGGTCCTGTGTTCCGACCACGATATCCACTCCTGGAATGGCCATAATTTCCGCAGGGGAGGTTTGAGCATAGCAGCCTGTTACGCAAATGACCGCATCTGGATTCTTACGGACAGCTCTGCGAATGATTTGACGGCTTTTCTTGTCGCCTGTATTTGTCACGGTACATGTATTAATAACGTAGACATCTGCTACTTGCTCAAAATCTACTCGATCATATCCTGAAGCCTGAAACAGCTGCCATATCGCTTCTGTTTCATAATGGTTCACTTTACATCCTAATGTATGGAACGCTACGGTTGCCATTTCCTTCACCTCGCTAATTCTAATTGATAAGATATTGCTGACAATGCATATAATGGCGCTGTCTCTGTGCGGAGAATGCGGGGTCCAAGGCTGCATGTCATAAAGCCTTGAGCGAGCAAACGCTCTACCTCTTTTTCGTCCAGGCCTCCCTCAGGCCCAAAGACAATGAGAAGTTTTTCTCCAGGTTTGACGGCTTGCAATGTTTCAGCCAGCCGCATACTTTCTCCTTGCTTTGCCTCTTCCTCATAAGCTACGAGCTTATGGTCAAAGCCATCTAATTGCTTCAGTAATCCCTCAAATGAAACTGGGTCGTCAATTCGCGGGATGACCGTACGATGCGATTGCTCTGCCGCCTCTTTTGCAATCTTGCGCAGCCGTTCCGTTTTCTTGGCGGCTTTCTTTGCATCCCATTTAACAATGGAACGAGTTGCCACAAAAGGGATAAATGCATGAGCCCCAAGCTCCGTCCCTTTTTGAATGACCCACTCTAATTTATCCCCTTTAGGCAAGCCGTTCGCGATACTCACTTGAACGGGCATTTCCACTGATTCATCCACCCATTCAATGATGCGGCCACGAAGAGACTCATCAAGGATGGTATCAATTTGAATGAGCGCTGTCTTGGCATTGATGACTCCCATAAACTGGTCGCCAGTCTCCATCCGCATCACCCGAGTCATATGATGAAAATCATCTCCCGAGACGATGACGTTCTCCTCATCGTTCATCTCATGAATAAAATATCTCTGCATGGCCTCGCATCCTTCTTCCTTCTAAAATCGTACTATAACGCCTTATTGCTTAACTGCTGTAATGGACACCCAGTCCTCCATCGTCATGACTTCCTCAATGATTAAGCCGCTATTCTTAATGGCCTCTTCCACCTCAGCTCTTTTCTGCTTGATAATGCCAGAGGAGATAAAGCGTCCGCCAGGCTTAAGAAGTCTCTCCACATCATCTGTAAAGCGAACAATGACTTCAGCCAAAATATTTGCGACAATGATGTCAGCCTCGAAATCTACTTCCTTCAACAAGTCATTCTGCTTAATGGTTACCTTATCATGAACCTTGTTGAGCTTACAATTGATTTTCGCGCTATTCACGGCCACTTCATCTAAGTCAAGCGCAAGAATTTCTTCTGCGCCGTATTTCGCTGCCGCAATCGTCAATACGCCTGAACCTGTTCCCACATCAATGATATGCATCCCCGGTTTAACCTGTTTTTCAAGCGCCTGAATACAGAGGATTGTCGTTGGATGTGTACCTGTTCCAAATGCCATCCCCGGATCTAGTTCAATAATCTTCTCATCACTGCTAACAGGAGTGTATTCCTCCCATGTCGGAACAATCGTGATTTGTTCAGAAATCTTCACCGGATGATAATATTTCTTCCAGGCAGTTGCCCATTCTTCCTCATTTACTTCACTGATTGTTACTTTATTAGCACCCAGATCAATATCATATTCAACAAGGTTATTAATCAAGTCCTTGATCCCATCGACTGTTTCGCCAAGAAAGCTATTAACCGGCAGGTATGCCTTTACAATGACACCCTCATCTGGAAAATCATTAGGGTCGAGCTGATAGATTTCGCCGAATACATTCTCCCTTTCACGGACAAGCTCAAGCGGATCTTCAATCACCACACCGCTTGCTCCTGCCTCATGCAATATATTCGATATTGGTTCGACTGCTTCATTTGTTGTATGAATACATAATTCGGACCATTTCATCATCTACCAACTCCTACCTGTTTATTCACCTTTAAATGCTCTTTTTACTTTTGAGAAGAAACCTTCTTCATGTTCGTCCAATTGACCTTGACCGCTGATTTCCGCAAACTCTCTGATTAGTTCTTTCTGCTTATCAGATAGCTTTGTCGGTGTTACGACTAAAATACGGATATGCTGGTCGCCCTGGCCATAGCCTCTTACATTTTGCACGCCCTTGCCCTTCAAGCGGAAACGAGTGCCTGTTTGCGTGCCGGCCGGCACCTTCAGCTTCACCTTCCCATGGATGGTCGGTACTTCGATTTCATCCCCTAAGGCTGCCTGTGCAAAGGTAATTGGCATTTCACAATAAATATCATCCCCATCACGCTCAAAGAATTCATGAGGTTTAATTTGGAAGACGACGAATAAATCTCCAGCCGGCCCGCCATTTACGCCTGGCTCACCCTTGCCTGGTACACGCAATTGCTGGCCATCGTCCACACCTGCTGGTACCTTAATTTGAATTTTGTTACGTTTTCTGACCGTACCTTTTCCGTGACAGGTTGCGCATTTATGCTTAATAATCTTCCCTGTACCGCTGCAATGCTGACATACACGGCGGTTTACAATCCGGCCGAATGGTGTATTTTGTTCCACATTCAGCTGACCTGTACCATTACAATGAGAGCAAGTTTCAGGAGAAGTTCCCGGCTTAGCACCGCTTCCCTTACATGTCTCACATTCTTCATCCCTTGGTATTTCAATGGTTGTTTCAGTTCCAAAGCACGCCTCTTCAAAGGAAAGTGTCATTGTGTATTGTAAATCATCCCCTTGACGAGGAGCATTTGGATCACGGCGGCGGCCGCCTCCGCCAAAGAATGTGTTGAATATATCCTCAAATCCGCCGAAGCCTTCAAACCCAGCACCGCCGGCTCCCCCGAAGCCTTGAGTTGGATCCTCATGACCGAATTGGTCATAGCGCGCTCTCTTTTGATCATCGCTTAAAACTTCATACGCTTCTTTGACCTCTTTAAACTTCTCTGTTGCATCTGCTTCTTTATTAATGTCAGGGTGATATTGTTTGGAAAGGCGACGATACGCTTTCTTCAATTCATCCTTCGAGGCATTTTTGCCAACCCCAAGCACCTCATAATAATCCCGTTTGCTCATTCCTCACACTCCTGATTCTTGTAATATCCGTCGTTTCACATAAAAAATATTGTACCACTTGATAAACATGAGTTGCAATATAAACAACAAATGGATAAGACGTTAAAAAAAGCCAAAGTCAAGCATGCCTTGACTTTGACTCTTTTCGTTCAGAAATTATTTCTTGTCGTCATCCACTTCTGTGAATTCAGCATCTACGACATCATCTGCTTTGCCTGCGCCGTCTTGACCTTCTTGGGCTTGAGCTTGCGCTTGCGCTGCTTGCTCATAAAGCTTCACACTAAGTGCCTGAACAATCTCTTGCAAGGCATCTTTCTTTTCTTTCATAGCAGCAAGATCATTCTTTTCGATAGCTTCTTTCAATGCATCTTTTGCTTCCGTTGCTTTTTGAACTTCTGCTGCATCTACTTTGCCTTCAAGCTCTTTTAATGTTTTTTCGGTTTGGAATACAAGGCTGTCAGATTCGTTGCGAAGCTCTGCTTCTTCTTTGCGTTTCTTATCAGCTTCCGCATTTTCTTCCGCTTCCTTCACCATACGGTCAATTTCTTCATCACTCAAGGATGTAGCAGATTGAATCGTGATGGCTTGTTCTTTGTTTGTGCCAAGGTCTTTCGCACGAACGTTAACAATCCCGTTATTGTCGATATCAAATGTTACTTCAATTTGAGGAATACCGCGTGGTGCCGGCGGAATGTCCGTTAATTGGAAACGGCCAAGTGTTTTGTTGTCCGCTGCCATTTGACGCTCCCCTTGAAGAACATGAATATCAACGGCTGTTTGGTTATCTGCTGCTGTTGAGAAAATTTGAGACTTGCTTGTCGGAATCGTTGTATTACGGTCGATTAAGCGAGTAAATACACCGCCCATTGTTTCAATACCAAGAGATAGAGACGTTACGTCAAGCAAGACAACATCTTTAACGTCACCAGTGATAACGCCGCCTTGGATAGCTGCTCCCATTGCTACGACTTCATCTGGGTTTACGCCTTTATGAGGCTCTTTGCCTGTTTCTTTCTTAATTGCTTCTTGTACAGCAGGGATACGAGTAGATCCGCCGACAAGGATTACTTTATCGATTTCAGCTGGGGACAAGCCTGCATCACGAAGAGCTTGGCGAGTAGGTCCCATTGTTCTTTCAACAAGGCCAGCTGTGATTTCATTGAATTTCGCGCGAGTAAGCGTCACATCCAAGTGCAATGGTCCAGCTTCTCCAGCCGTGATGAATGGAAGAGAGATTTGAGTGGATGTAACACCAGATAAATCCTTCTTCGCTTTTTCAGCTGCATCTTTTAAGCGTTGAAGCGCCATTTTATCTTTAGATAGGTCAATTCCGTTTTCTTTACGGAATTCTTCGATTAAGTATTCCATAACGGCATTATCAAAGTCATCTCCGCCAAGACGGTTGTCACCAGCAGTAGAGCGCACTTCGAATACGCCATCACCCAATTCAAGGATGGAAACGTCAAATGTACCGCCGCCAAGGTCGAATACAAGGATTTTTTGATCTTCGTCTGCTTTATCAAGACCATAAGCAAGAGCCGCAGCTGTTGGTTCGTTGATAATACGTTCAACTTCAAGACCAGCGATGCGTCCAGCATCTTTTGTTGCTTGACGTTCTGCATCATTGAAGTAAGCCGGAACCGTGATAACAGCTTTTGTCACTTTTTCGCCAAGGTATTCTTCTGCGTAAGATTTCAAGTATTGAAGGATGATCGCAGATACTTCTTGTGGAGAGTAGTCTTTGCCTTCAATGTTGACAGTGTAATCTGTACCCATATGACGTTTAATGGAGCTTACTGTATTCAAGTTTGTGATTGCTTGGCGTTTTGCCACCTCACCAACTTGACGTTCGCCGTTTTTGAAAGCAACGACAGATGGAGTTGTTCTATTTCCTTCTGGATTTGGAATAACCTTTGGTTCCCCGCCCTCTAGCACAGATACGCAAGAGTTAGTGGTTCCTAAGTCAATACCGATAATTTTACTCATGAATGATTACCTCCCGTAATATGTAACCTTATTGATTCACTTTTACCATAGATGGTCGAATCACACGGTCCTTAAGTTTATAGCCTTTTTGAAGCTCTTCCACAACAATGTTTGAACCAAAGTCTGGATTATTATCCTGCATGACAGCCTGATGCTGATGCGGGTCAAATTCCTCTCCGACAGCTTTGATTTCTTCAACGCCTTCTTCCTTAAGGGCTGCTTGAATACCGCTTAAGACCATATTCATTCCTTGTAGAAGTGCCTTTGTTTCTTCATTATCTGTCGAAATCATAAGTGCTCGTTCAAAGTTATCCAACGCCGGCAGTAAATTTGTTACCAAGGATTGCGCTCTGTACTTCTGCGCTGCCTCTGCATCAAGCTTCACACGGCGGCGATAATTATCGAAATCGGCATAAAGACGCAAATATTTCGCCTCTGCTTCCTTCAGCTTTTGTTCAAGCTCAGCTTCCTTGCCTCCAGTGCTTCCCTCTGCTACCTCATCAGAAGCCGCATCAGCTGCACCAGATTCAGTTGAATCTGTATCTTGTGTTTCATTCACATCTGTTTCATCGAATATTTCTTCAATTGTTTCATCAACAGCTTGATCCTGTTTATTTTCAGCCACTGCTTCTCACCTCCCTATAAGCTTTGCCAATATATTCAAGAACGACATTACTACTATTACCGTTCCTTTTTATTTTGATACTGCTCCGTTAGCATCGCGCTCAAATTGTCAGAGAAAAAGGACAGTAAACCAATGACACGCGCATAATCCATTCTGGTTGGTCCAAGAATTGCGATGGAACCAAGGCTTTCATCACCAATGGAATACGTGGCGCTTATGATGCTGCAATTGCTTAACGCAAGATTATTATTCTCATGACCAATCCGGACATTGATGCCAACAGGTGTTTGACTCACTAAATCATACAGATCCTTTTCCTGTTCAATAACATTGAGAATCGCCTTCACTTTCTCAATATCATGGAATTCAGGCTGGCTGAGCATATTTGCTTTACCGCCAAAGAACAGCTTCTCGTTTGCCGGAATCTGCAATGTGGCCGCAATCATATTCAGCACCATATCATAGTTCGTGATATGCTGCTTTAATAGTACAGCAACCTCCTTATAGATCTTTTCCTTCAACTGGGTTAAAGGAACGCCTATCAGCCGTTCATTCAAGATATTAACGACTCTCTCCATTTCATCCATGTCAATGCCTGGAGGGAGATAAATCATCTTATTTTCAACATGCCCGGTATCCGTGACGATGATAGCTGTGGCAGTATTATTGCCAAGCGGAACGATTTGGATTCTGCGTAAATAATTATCCGACACAGCAGGCCCCAGCATGATGGTCGTATAATTAGTGATTTCAGAGAGAATGCCGGCAGAGCGCTGGACAATCTTCTCTAGCTCGAAAAGCTTATCTTTAAAAATCGATTTTAACTTATGGATGTCTTCCTTTTGAAGCTGCTGCGGTGATACAAGATGATCCACATAGTATCGATACCCTTTTTCCGACGGAATACGCCCGGAGGATGTATGAGTTTTCTCTAAGTATCCCATTTCCTCAAGGTCAGCCATTTCATTTCTGATTGTAGCCGAGCTCAGTGAAATGCCATCCTTCTTCGAAATATTGCGTGAACCGACAGGCTGAGCGGTCGATATAAAATCATCGATGATCACTTGTAATATAAGCAGTTGTCTGTTTGTTAACATCGATAATCACCCCTGTTAGCACTCTTTGCCTCCGAGTGCTAAGTCTATAAATAAAGTATCAAAACGGCCGTAACGTGTCAACGGTTATGATTATGTTTTCAGCGTCATTTTTTAACTATAATAAAAAATCCTGAAATACTTCATTGCCAATTAATTTTCCTTGATGGGTAAGCTTAATATTTCCGCCCTCTATGACAAGCAGTTCTTTTTGAAGGAAATTAGCGATGGCCTCACCGAATACATCGTTCATGTCAATACCAAAACGCTGCTTAAATCCTTGGATAGAGACACCCTCTGTCTTTCTCAGACCAAGGAACATCTCTTCCTCCATTCTTTCCTTCTTCGTGACATTTGCCTGGTCAATGATAGGTTTCTCCCCATTTGCGATGTCATTCATGTATTTTTTGAGCGGACCATGATTATGGTAGCGCACCCCATTCAGATAGCCGTGTGCACCTGCTCCTAATCCATAATACTCCTCATTATTCCAATAGACGAGATTATGCTTGCTCTCAAAGCCCGGCTTGCCGAAGTTTGAGATTTCATATTGATGGTAGCCTGCCTTCTCCATCCGCTCCATTACATATTCATACATGGAGGCTTCCGTATCCTCTGAAGGGAGGGAGAGCTTGCCTTTATTCAGCATGATGTAAAAGACTGTCTTCGGCTCAATAATAAGCGAATAGGCTGAGAAATGAGGCAGCTCGAGTTCAAGCGCCCGGTTAATCGTGTCTTGCAAGTCCTCTATCGTCTGGCCAGGCAGGGAGTAAATCAAGTCAATACTGATATTCTCAAATCCCGCCTCCCGCGCCAGTTCAATATTCCGGTACACATCCTCGGAGGTATGTCCGCGGCCGATTTTCTTCAAGAGCTCTTCATTGAAGGTCTGTACCCCCAAGCTCAAGCGATTGACGCCTGCCGCCTTCATGACTGCGAGCTTTTCCTTTGTCAAATCCCCCGGATTGGCCTCCATTGTGAACTCATACTCATCCCCTAAGCGGATGTTCTCATGAATGGATGCTAGAAGCTTCTCCATTTGGCCAGCATCCAGCGCCGTCGGTGTTCCTCCGCCGATGAAGACCGTCTTCATCTCCCTCTTGCCCATTTGATAGAGTGACATTTCACCCGCAAGACTTCGAAGATATTCTTCAACAGGCTGGTTTTGAATAAAGAATTTATTGAAATCGCAGTAATGACAAATCTGCGTACAAAAAGGTATGTGAACATACATGCTTTGCGCCAAGGCAGAAGCACCTCTTTTCTTAAAGAACTATAGATGATCTATTATCACCATCATAATAAAAGAGAGGCCAGAACAAAAATGTCCGGCCTCTTTAGAACGTATTCTTGTTATTTTTTCGAATTGGAGTCATCCATTTTCAGGACAGCCATGAAAGCCTCCTGCGGCACTTCAACAGAGCCGACCTGCTTCATCCGCTTCTTCCCTTCCTTTTGCTTCTCAAGAAGCTTTCGCTTACGGGAAATGTCACCGCCGTAGCATTTAGCAAGGACGTTCTTTCTCATCGCTTTAATGGATGAGCGGGCAACAATCTTATTGCCGATTGCGGCCTGAACAGGCACTTCAAATTGCTGGCGTGGAATAAGCTCTTTTAATTTTTCTACGATAACCTTGCCGCGCTCATAAGCAAAGTCTTTGTGAACGATGAAGCTCAAGGCATCGACTGTTTCACCGTTTAGAAGGATGTCCATCTTCACAAGCTTCGATTCCTTATAGCCAATTAGTTCATAATCGAAGGATGCATATCCCTTCGTGCTTGACTTCAATTGATCGAAGAAATCGTAAACAATTTCAGAGAGCGGGATTTCGTAGATGATGCTGACACGATTCTCATCAATATACTGCATATCGATGAAATTACCGCGCTTTGTTTGGCACAATTCCATGATAGCTCCAACAAAGTCATTCGGTGCCATCAATGTCGCCTTCACATAAGGCTCCTCAATCTGGTCAATCTTCTGCGGGTCAGGCATATTAGACGGGTTATCAATATCGATTTCCGTTCCGTCTGTCATCTTCACTTTGTAAATAACACTCGGTGCGGTTGTAATCAAATCAATATTGAATTCACGTTCAATCCGCTCCTGGATGATTTCCATATGGAGCAGTCCAAGGAATCCGCAGCGGAAGCCAAATCCTAGGGCTTGAGATGTTTCCGGCTCGTATTGCAAGGCAGAGTCATTTAATTGGAGTTTCTCTAATGCCTCGCGCAAATCATTGAATTTCGCTGTGTCGATTGGATATAGACCGCAATACACCATCGGGTTTAGGCGGCGGTAGCCTGGAAGCGGCTCAGTTGCGCCGTTCTTCGCATTCGTAATTGTATCACCGACCTGGGTATCACCAACATTCTTGATTGCTGCTGTCAGGAACCCTACATCACCGACTGTTAATTCATCACAAACCGTTGCTTTTGGTGTATGCACACCAACCTCGATAACCTCAAATTCCTTGCCTGTTGCCATCATCTTGATCTTATCGCCAGGCTTCACTGTTCCTTCTACGACACGGATGTAAGCAATAACACCTCGGTAGGCATCATATAAAGAGTCAAAGATTAACGCTTTGAGCGGTGCTTCAGGGTCACCGCTTGGTGCCGGAACCTTCTCGGCAATCTGCTCAAGGATTTCCTCAATGCCGATACCGGCCTTAGCGGAAGCAAGAACCGCCTCAGAGGCATCCAGTCCAATCACATCCTCGATTTCCTGGCGCACACGCTCTGGGTCCGCGCTTGGCAGGTCAATTTTGTTGATGATTGGCAGGATTTCCAAGTCATTATCAAGTGCAAGATAAACATTCGCAAGCGTTTGAGCTTCAATACCTTGTGCAGCGTCAACGACGAGGACAGCCCCCTCACAAGCTGCAAGGGACCGGGATACTTCATACGTGAAGTCAACATGTCCGGGGGTATCGATTAAATGGTAGATGTATTCTTCTCCATCTTTAGCTTTATATTTCAATTGAACGGCATTTAATTTAATCGTAATGCCGCGCTCTCTTTCCAAATCCATGGAATCAAGAAGCTGATCCTTCATTTCTCTGGATGTGAGGGCATTGGTCTTCTCTAATATTCTATCCGCTAACGTCGATTTCCCATGGTCAATATGGGCGATAATCGAGAAGTTACGGATTTTCTTCTGTCTTTCTAGCCGTTCTTGATTATTCATTGTCGTTTTCACTCCTGTTACTTTCAAAACACAGATACTGTAGATTATAGCAGAAAGAAATTCAAACCGTAAACGGTTTATGCCCAAGCACAAAAATTAATTTCTCACACTCTCTCCCAATATCAAGAACAGACACGTCCCAAGAGGACTGAGCGCATATCCTGCTCAGATAAAATCCCGAAAAACAGACGTCCTTCGGGAATGTCATCATTCTTATTCATCTGAGATAAGCTTCGCCAAGCCTTGAAAGATATCTGTGCATGCACTCGAAATTCCTTTACCCGCACTTGACAGCGCATTATAGGCTTTCCATTCTTCCATCTCTTCCTTCTTCTTCTCTATATCACCAGTCGAGACTTCCTTTCCGAGCACAGTCGCATTGATCTCGCCCTCGCCCTCTTTCTTAACCGTAAAAGCTTCATACATCCTCGGGTCCTCATAGCCTTGCATCTTCTTCATATTTTGGTTGGCAAATTGCATACCCAAAATCACTCCGAAGAAAAGAAGCAGAACAAGCAAACTTGTTTTCCATATGAATTTACCCATTTAGCATTCTCCTTTATCGTCATTCATTCGGATGTCAGCTGCCATCACCCATGACTGCCTCTGCATCAAGTATATGCTCTGATAGCGCTCCTGCCAGCACTTCCATGGAACGATCCAATTCCTCCATCGTATTATCCACACCGCCCGCTTCCACTAGCATCGCATTCTCTGACAAGTCCTGATTAAATTTCCCGTTCGTGGACGCCCCCCTTTTCTCGAAGACACCACGGCTTAAGCCTGGGTATTTATCCGAGATACGTTTATGAATCTCCTTTGCCAGCTTCAAATTCTTTTCATAATTCGGGTTCTCTCCCCCAATAATGAAACAGATTTTTGCATAATCCTTCCCGTCTATCTTAATCGTCGTCACTTTTTTCCTTTGGGAATCCCGATGGACATCAACATAGTATTGGGCATCTTTCTTCTGGGCTATCGCTTCCTCGACTATCTTCCTTGATTCCGTGTATGAACTTGCATAATTCAAGTTCTTTTTTTGAAGAAGGGCATAGACATCTGTTTTATCCACCTCTGCCCCGACCCCTTTTTCTTCTAATGCCTCTTTTAGCTTATCGCCGACAAGGGTGACATTCACCTTCGAATGGGACGCAGCGTTAGGGTCTGTCACCCCTTTTAATAGAGGAAGATAGGACTCCCGGGTATGCGAGAAATAAATGAACACTCTTTTCTCCTTTGGTGCCGTTTGCTTCTTATCCTCCACATCATCTTTCTCCTCAATCTTCTCTGTATCGGAATCCTTCTCGAGGGACTCTGGCAGCGGAGCAGATTCAATCGGCATATTTGTATAGTTCGTCCCTTCCCCTGCAATCAGGATATCCCCATCAAAGAGGGAATAGCCGGGGAGCTCTCTCCCAAGCAGGCTTCTAGGGTCATCCATCGTTATATTAGTTACATATTGAAACAGCTGCTCACCGATTGTTGGCACATCCCCATCAGGAAGTGATTGCTGAAGATACATATTCCCTTTCATGAGATGCTTGTATAGTGTCTTGCCAGCCATTTGTTTCGTTGCTTCATTTAATGAATTAGATGAAACCCGGTATTCAGGCTTCAAAGCAGTCAACAGCCCAATGAATAAAAACAGGACGATCATGGCACCGGCAAAATAGAAAAGAAACCGAATAATGGTGGCTGCTTGCAATGCAATTATCAGATTAGACTTTGTCCGTTTCATGGTTCCACCCTTTCAGGAGCATTCTAGTAAATTGTATGCTCTGATAGAGTTGCTAGAACCACTGTTTCTATTTAGTGTGTGTAATATCCAGCGTTATCCTGATCAACCGCTTGATGCAGGGCCGCATTCAGACCATTCGCTACTAGATTGGCCATATCCTCAATAAAGACATCCACTTCCTTCGGCGTTACCATCAAATTATGGCCAAGCGGGGAAAGCACTTCATGAATGAGTCTTCTCTTCTCCTCCTCCGGCAACGTTCCGATGATGCCGAGGAAGGTTTTGCGATGCTCCTCTTCTGGAAGATCATCTTCATTGAGTTTTTTCTTCTCGCCAAAGGTCATACCCGCCGGAGCGAGTGCTCTTGACGGCCTGTCCCCTTCCTTCAATTCACGGCCAAAATGCTTCAATATATAATCAATCGTATCAGCTGTGATCGTTACCGCATCCACCACGGTAGGAATACCGACTGAAATGACAGGTATGCCAAGTGTTTCTTTGCTTAATTCCTTCCGCTTATTGCCAACACCAGATCCTGGGTGGATGCCTGTATCCGTTATTTGGATGGTTGTATTGACCCGGTCGATGGAGCGGGCCGCAAGTGCGTCAATCGCAATAATGAAAGCCGGATTCGTTTTTTCGACTATTCCCTTGATAATATCGCTCGTCTCAATTCCTGTCAGTCCCATTACCCCAGGAGAGATGGCACTTACAGGCCTGAAACCTTTCGAAACGGCAGTCGGCTGATATTCAAATAAATGACGGGTAACGATAAGGTTCTCAATAACTGACGGTCCAAGTGCATCCGGCGTAACATGCCAATTCCCAAGCCCAACAACAAGACAGGAATCATCAGCTGAAAGTCCGATCCTCTTCAGGATATATCCCAGCTGCTTCGCAAAAACTGCCTCTACCCGCCTTTGCAGCTTGGAATCCTGCTCCCGAATCCCTTGCATTTCCATTGTGATATAAAAGCCCGGCTTCTTCCCGACCTCTTTCTCCCCTTCCTCCGTGATCTCCACATAAGAAAGCTCGATTCCGTCAATTTCTTTTTCCTTTAGAATGACGCCGGCAATCTTTGAGGTATCCTCCACCTCTTCAACCAGCAATTCTCTTGCCTCAACAGCCAGATCCGTTCGGACAGCGTACTGGGATAAGTCCAGTTCCTTATTCAAACAAATTACCCCCTTCGACATTCTTTTCCTAATAGGATTGCCTGATTAAGAGGGTCTCATTCTTTCGCCAAGTCAGAATTGCATTTTCACCCCAAAAAAGATACCCAGCTTGCAAACATCAGCCAACCCGCATAAACTCAATGTAAAGATGGGAAACTTAACAGTAAAATCCGCTATTCCGTAAGCAATTTTTATTTTGCTCCATCTTGAGTATTGCATTAAGAAATACATTTTGATAGAATATCATATGTTGCGAATGTTAATTGATAAGAATATCGAGTTGACATAATTCGGATTCTGGAGGTGAAACAAATGGCAAATATTAAATCCGCTATCAAACGTGTTAAAACTAGCGAAGCTGCTAGAGCTCATAATATCGCTCAAAAATCAGCTGTACGTACAAACGTTAAGAAAGTAGAAGCTGCTATCGCTTTGAACGATGCAACTGCTGCTAACGAATCAATCGTAGCTGCTGTTAAAGGACTAGATAAGGCTGCAACTAAAGGCTTAATCAGCAAAAACGCTGCTGCCCGCAAAAAATCTCGTCTTATGAAAAAAGTGAACAAACTTAACGCTTAATGAAACGCACCCTTTTTAGGGTCGTTTTTTTTATCGCAGGCCATGGTTTATCGGATGTTTGCCCAACCTCCCTTAAACCATGGCTTTTTCTTTCTCCCTCATCCTCCATATGCATACTTTCTATTCTGAACCTCTCCTTTAAATCATACATTGATGAAAAAGGATTGTGCAGGAAAGGAAGAGACGCTATGCAAATCCATGTAGTCAGACAAGGAGAAAGCATTTATTCCATAGCTCAGGCCTATAATATAAGCGCCAATCAAATCATTTCCTCAAATGTTCTGCAAGCACCAAATGAGCTCGTCATCGGTCAGGCACTCGTTATCCCCATCACCGGCAGGTATCATTGGGTGCAGCCCGGGGAAACTCTCTCAAGCATCGGAAGGATGTTTGGTGTAGCTCCTCAGGAAATCGCAGATGCGAATAATCTCTCAATAGATGAACCCCTTAAAGAGGGATTACGGCTATATATCCCCCCAAGTCCAAAACGATATGCTCAATTCAATGCCTATGTTGAACCTAGGGGGACAACAGTCTCTGAGAATCTCGAGCAGGAATCCCGGATAGCCGCTCCCTACTTAACCTACTTATCTCCATTTAGCTACAGGGTATTGCGAGACGGCAACCTGAAAGCCCCCTTGCTGGATGATTTTCCGGCAATCGCGAGTAATTCAGGCGCCGTCCTTGTCATGGTCGTAACCAATCTTGAGAACGACGGCTTCAGCGGCGACCTAGCTAGTCAGATTCTTAATAACGAGGATCTTCAGAATGTGTTATTCGACCAAATTACCGAAACAGCGAGAAAAATTGGTTTTCGAGATATTCACTTTGACTTCGAAAACCTAAAGGCAAGTGACCGAAATGCCTATACTTCCTTTCTTAGAAGGGCAAAAGCCCGATTTTCCAAGGAAGGCTGGCAAGTATCCATTGCTCTTGCCCCGAAGACAAGTGCCGGGCAGAAGGGTTCCTGGTATGAGGGCCATGACTACAAAGCACAGGGGGCGGCGGTCGATTGGGTACTGATTATGACATATGAATGGGGCTACAGCGGAGGGCCGGCACAGGCAGTCTCCCCGATTGGGCCTGTTCGTCGCGTTCTCACCTATGCTATATCAGAGATCCCCTCAAGAAAAGTGATGATGGGGCAGAATTTATATGGCTATGATTGGACTCTTCCCTTTGTAAAAGGATCTGTCGCCAAAGCCGTCTCCCCGCAGCAGGCGATTGCGATTGCCAGGCAGTACAAGGTGGATATTAAGTATGATTACACAGCCCAGGCACCGTTTTTCAGGTACACTGATGAGGATGGTCAGCAGCATGAGGTCTGGTTTGAGGACGCCCGTTCTATCCAGGCAAAGTTTAATCTCGTCAAGGAGCTTGATTTACGCGGGGTCAGTTATTGGAAGCTAGGGCTCTCCTTTCCGCAAAACTGGCTCCTTCTGCAGGATAATTTCAATGTTACCAAGCTTTAAAAAAGAAGGAATCCCTCCAGCAAAATGCAGAGGGATTCCTTCTTTTTCATGATTGTAATATGAATAATTCCAGTTGTATTTCTTTATCTCCTAATCCAGTCTTCATCCGGTAATCAAGCTCTGCCAGCTGACCAAGTGCCCGGAGAAGGCTCTTTTCCGAGAAATCATTGATTCGTTTCATCGCCAGCTTTACCGGATACGGGCTCATCTTCAATTTCGACGCAATTTGCATTTGTCCATATCCTTGCGAACTGAGCTTCTTGACCTGTAAAATGATACGATACTGCCGGGCAATCGCAGCAAGTATACGAATTGGCTCTTCCTTTAGGATCAACAGCTCCTTATAAAGCTCAACCGCCTTTTGCTTTTGGCCATTCAAAATGTAATCAACGAGATCGAATACATTCTGATCGAAGTTCTTCGGCACAAGCTTATCGACCATCGCCCCATCAATTACTTGCTCATTAGCCGCATAAAGCGCAAGCTTCTCAAGCTCTGTCACAGCCATCATTAAATGATTGCCGGTAAGAGCGAGAAGTGTCTCAATGCCATCCTGGGTAATCGTGACCCCTAGCGCTTTCGAGTGATTGGCAATCCACTTGGCCAAATCTCTCTCATATAACGGTTTTGATTCTAGCACTGCCGCATTCCGTTTCAATTCTTTCGTAATCTTCTTACGCTCGTCCAATTTAGGATAGGGCGCAACAAAGACCGCAACCGTCGTTGGTGAAGGATTCGACAAATAGGCTTCAAGCCGTTTCAAGTCATGCTCCACCTTGTCCTTTTTGCGCTCAGCTGTCAAGAAGGATGGGCTATTTAAAATTACAACACGACGCTCACCCATGAATGGCAAGGTTTCCATCTCCTCAATCGCTACTTCCACCGGTGTTTCCTCTAGATCAATGGAAGCAAGATTGAATTCCGCATCCTCATCTGCCAATGCATGCTCACATATGAGCCTCTTCGTCTCTTTAATGAAGTATTCTTCCTCTCCATATAACAAATAAACCGGGCTGAATCGTCCGCTTTTAATTGAATTCCACAAATCAGTGACCAAAATTATCGCCTCTAACTATAATATGCTTCTTTCATCCTAATCGATAGCGACCATATTTGACAAGTGGTTGCAGGAGAACCGGAACACTCCGGCCTCCTGAAATATATATTAACGCCTTCTTGCCGGACCCGGGATACCTAACAAGAAAGCGAAAAAGCGCTTAGTTTGCAGAGATTCTACCGCCTCATTCCGAAATTCTGTAAAAATTTGATAAAAATATGGTGATTGTGGATTTTTTTGACTATTTGTTCTATACTTGTATAGAGGTCAGGGGGGTGGATTGATGAACGAGTTTGAAAAGAATGTCCAATCAAAAACGAATGATGTCTCAGATTCCATCGTGGGGTTCGTCGTTTCATTTGGATTTTTCGCAACCATGTTTATTATCGCCGTAGTCATCCAGCTAATCGGCGGCTAACAATTTTTCATATGCAGTTATCACGGCGGCCCATTAGGCCGTTTTTTTATTTAGCGGGTCATTCGCATGCTTCATACTATGGAGGATAGGTCAAAAGCGTGCCAGTTTCTTTCCCAAAAAATCGATAGCTGATGCTCCCTTGCCGATCGGTTCGGTACACTTTGATTCCTTCAGCTTGAAGAGTATCGATCACTTCCTGATGCGGATGCCCAAATCGATTATTCCTTCCAGCTGATAGGATGGCCGATACCGGACTTACCGCTCGAATGAATTCTTCAGAACTCGAATTCTTGCTCCCGTGATGCCCAACTTTTAAAATATCCGCCTTAAGGAATAGTCTATGATTCATCAACGTATTCTCTCCGCTGTGCCCCAAATCCCCGACGAATAGCCAGTCAAGCCCGCCAATAAAGGCTTTAATAACAATAGAGGATTCATTTTTCTCCTCTTCCTTACCCGAAGGATGCAGGATGTTGAATTCAGCATCATCCCTTCTCCAGCCCATCCCTCTGTGTACCTCTATAATAGGTATCTGCTGCCTAACGGCCAGCATGGTGGCACGCAATCCTTTGAAATTCTCCCTTTGCTCAAAGGGAATGACCATCTCCTGTACATGAAACGACTGGAGGATAGCAGCCCCTCCGCCAATATGATCCTGATCCGCATGAGTGACGATGAATTTATCGATATGCTTGATTCCCTTGCTCTTTAAAAAGGGAACAAGAATAGCCTCTCCCGGGTCATATTCCTCCTCACGCTGTGCCCACTTCTCTTTTTGAAAAGTCATGGTACCGCCAGCATCAATTAAATAGACTCCTCTGCCATACGGCAATTGAATCAAGGTGGCATCCCCTTGCCCGATATCAACAAATGTCACCTCCCCTTCATCTGAAAAGAATGCATAATGATACTGATAGAAAAGAACAGCAGCAAGGCACAGACCGCTCATCCAGACTCGACGTAATCTGCGTTCCCAATGGGAAAGGAAGATTAAAATGGCCAGGACAGCTGCGGCCATAATCATCACTGACGGCTTTCCAAATAAAAGTACAGCAAAAGGAAGATCCGCCATTATAGACGCAGTCTTCTCAAGCAATTGATACAATCCATTGAGGAATCCCATAGCCGGTTCCTTAAGAAATCCCAGCAAAACAACCCCATATACAATCATCGTTGTAGGAAATAACAAAAAAGAAAACAAAGGAACAAAGAGAAGATTGGAAAGAAAACCAATGAGGGACACCTCATAGAAATGAAAAACAACTATAGGCAAAGAAGCTGCCTGACAAATTGCTGTCATTAGAAACAAAAGGGAAAGAGAGCCTTTATTTCGGTAGAGGTTTGAGGAGAGAACAAGGGCATAGGTCAGCACGAACGACAATTGAAATCCAGCTTGAAAGAGCTGATACGGATCGATAATCAAATAAAGAATAAAACAAATCGTCAATGCCTTTTCAGCCGAAAGGCGAACACCAATGGCTTGTCCGGAAAAGAAGAGAACGGCCATAGCGGCTGCCCTAATAATAGAAGGAGAGAGCCCGGTCATAACGGCATAAAGGGGGAGAACGGCTGCCACAAGCAATGCAGCTCTGGAACGGGAGAAGCCAAGGCGAATGCACATATAAAAGAAAAATGCCGCAACAAGACCAACCTGCGCGCCCGATAACGCTAGAATATGGACGATGCCAAGCTGTTGAAACTGATCATACAGATCCTTCGGCAGCTGCTCCTGTTCACCGAATAGTAAGGCTTCGGTGAAACTGCCAGCAGGTTCCGGATAAACCGCCCGGATTCGCTTGATTTCCCTCTCTCTCAGCTGTGAAAGCTTAGTCACAAACCCCTCCCTTCCCGTATCCAACACATCCATCTTATTTATCTCCAGAATAAAAAAGGCTTGCTTATAACGTAGATAGGTGCTGAAATCAAACCCGTTCTCAATCGTCGGGGCAGATGGCAAGGTTAATTCCCCTGATGCCTTAAAGCTTCTTCCCGAAAGAATACTCTCATCAAGGAAACGTGCCTCCTCAAAGCTTTTGATCGTATAGGTGACCCATAATCTTTCTCCCGATTCCAACCGGGCAAAACCGTTGAGACGGTCCCCATCCCGCTTAGGCATCCCGAGAAATTGCAGACTGAAGGTTGTTTCCTTCCCGCTTAATTCACTGACATTCAATCGGTCCACACAATAAACATACCCCGTTGATAAGGTGAAAAAGAAAATAAGAATCATCAAATAGATAAAGGGAAAACGAATGGATAGGAATAGAAAATACAAGAGGATAAAAGAGAATAAATAACGATGAGGATAAAGAGGGGCTGTAACGCCAAGTGCAGCCGTTACAGCCATATGATAGATGAACCGGCTGTTCATATGTGTTAATCCAGTGCCGGGAACAAATCATTTGCCTTTTGCCAATACTCCGCAATCTCCTGCTCAGAGGCACCTGAAATACGGAGCTTATCAATCAATTCTGTCACAAGCTCTGCTTTCTTCGTGTCATGAAAATCTACCCATTTCGGGTCGACATTTACTTGAATGACCTTCACTCCTGCCTGCTCAAACAATTCCTCCGCATAGGGGTGGTTCTTATAAGCCTCTGCATAGTAAATCGTCTTAATACCTGCTTGAATTAATGCCTTACAGCACTGAAGGCAAGGAAAATGCGTCACATAGATTTCTGCTCCATCAACGGGTACGCCGAATTTAGCGCATTGCAGCAAGGCATTCATTTCTGCATGGATGGTGCGTACGCAATGATTGTCTATCACATAGCATCCCTCATCCACACAATGGACACCTCCGGCGATTGAGCCATTATATCCCCCGGCAATGATTCGGTTATCACGTACGATGGTCGCTCCAACCATCAGACGCGTGCAAGTACTACGTAAAGCAAGCAAATGGCTTTGAGCCATAAAATATTGATCCCAGGAAATACGCTCCATGTATGTCCCTCACTTTCTTCTGTCTTGCTTACAATTTAACAAGAAAACTTTGCTTGAGACAACCCTTTTTGCTGGTTTAGCTCGCAATTAAATCTTTTAACTTTTCGAACGTTTTATCCCCAATGCCTGTAACAAGCTTCAAATCGTCAATCGATCCAAAGGATCCTAATTCCTCTCTTTTCGCTATGATGGCGGCCGCCTTGCTCGGCCCAATTCCCGGCAGCTCCTGTAATTCTTCAAGGGAGGCCTTATTAATATTTATGAGGCTGCCGGCCGCTCCCGCTCCCCCTGTCCCGCCGGAGGAGATTTGACTTGCTTGGACATCCTCACCAGCTTTAGGGATATAAACGACCATTTCATCTTCCACAAGCTGTGCCATGTTAACCTGTGTGCTGTCAGCAGCTTTTGTCAGACCTCCCGCCATCCCAATGACATCAGTTACCCGGTCACCTTGAGCAAACTCATACACACCTGGCTTTTTGACCGCCCCTTTAATATCCACTTTAAGTACTAGCGGCTCTTCCTTTTCCAGCTTCTTTTCCGCCGCATCCAGTTGAATGGTCTCCACATTCTCTGACCATTCAACCTTATCATTCTTAACCGCTGCCTCCTCATCCGTCCGAATAAAGAAGATGAATGTGAAGCCAAGCAATACAGCCGCCATGACAAGCGGCTTTTTCTGCCTTTGCCAAAATTCATTGATTTGTCTATTCATAACTTTCACCTGCCGATTCATATAATGTCTGTATTTGCATATATTTTGATAAGAAATAATGGATATGGCCTATTCATTTAGGAGGAGATGAAACATGATTACCGGCATCATTGGGACAGGGAATATGGGAACCATACTGGTCGAAAGCCTAATTACTTCAGGCTTCTTGAATCAGGAGCAAGTAATGATCAACAACCGGACTCCCTTTAAAGCAGCCGTTTTAAAGGAAAAGTATCCTGGCATTTCAATTGCCAGCTCAAGTGTCGAAACAGCCAAAAGCGCAGATTTAATCTTCCTTTGCGTCAAACCTCATGAAATGCATCCATTACTGGAAATCATGGAACCGCATTTAACCCGAGAGCAATGCCTGGTCACAATCACAAGCCCTCTCTCACCAAGACAGCTAGAGAAAACCGTACGCTGCTCTTGTGCACGACTCATTCCGTCTATTACAAATCGAGCGCTGTCAGGTGCCTCTATTCTAACCTTTGGGGAATCATGCACAGAGAAATGGCAGCAGCTATTGCACGATTTAGCCTCAAGTTTCTCAAGGCCGCTTCAAATCGAGACCCGGTATACAAGAGTAACATCTGATATCGTCAGCTGCGGACCCGCTTTCTTCAGCTATCTTGCCAGAAGCTTCATTGATGCAGCCGTTCTACATACGGGAATCAATAAGGAGCAGGCCACAGAGCTGACTCAATCCATGTTAATTGGTCTTGGCGAACTATTGAATCAGCAGCATTTTACGCTGCCCGCACTTCAGGAGAAGGTATGTGTTAAAGGAGGAATCACTGGAGAGGGCATCAAGGTACTCGATGAGGAATTAGAGGGTGTGTTTAAGCGATTGTTTGAAGCAACAGAGAAGAAATTCGAGGAGGATGTCGGGGAAGTTGAGGAGCAGTTTGGGGTGCCTTACTATTAATGTAATTCCATGAAAAAAAGAGATATCCTTCTTCTGTTTTAAAATTTTTTCTGAGCGGCTCTTTTAGCCGTTTTTTATGTTCGACACTTCATAATAAACGGCCTCCATGAGGATTCCTTTTGAGAAAATAATTAAAATAGCCTGGGACATGACTAAATTAGCTGTATCCAAAACCGAATGATGCATTGAATTTTTATTAAACTAAGCAAGAAGTCAACCGCCTGCAACGAAAATCACCGGTATTCTAATAACAATATTCATCTTCAACAGAACTAAACTAAATAGAAAAAGCCGAACTATTTTAAAGTGCAGTTTAAAATAGTGACATTTATTTCTAACTCTAGACAGGAGGATAGGACACCAATTGAAAAAGGCTGTCCTTTATATCTTGAATTACCTGACATAAAGGACAGCCGCTTGTATTTATTTTATTATTTCATTCGGCACACAAAGAATATTCTTTCTGCTTCATCAACTGATGCCTGATGGAAATCACCGGCAATCTCCAAGCATTCAAAGCCGCTCTCATCCAGCCATTTCACATAGTCTTCCACTGGGTATGTACGCTGATCATGATCCTCATCAAATCGGACATATGCATCCATTTGTTCGTCATACATGAAGAAGGTCAGCTCATGATGAACACTGTGGGGTTCATCCCCTTTCCAAGCATTCCAGATAAAGCTGACATCATCGCCATTATCCGCATATACCTGATCATTGAAAAGGGTGGCCATCTTGTGAATAGAATGGACATCAAATAAGAATAGTCCGTCCTCCTTTAGATGGGTACCAACCCTGGCGAATGTCTTCTTGATATCTTCCTCTCCATCAAGATAATTTAGAGAATCACAGAAGATTAAGACCAAATCATACTGGCCAAGACCGGAAAGCTCCCTCATATCTTGATGGAAATAATGAATGGAAACGCCCTCATCAAAAGCCTTCGCCATAGCGACTTCAAGCATTTCCTCTGATAGGTCGACTCCTGTCAGTTCAAAGCCCTCTTTACTAAGGCGGGTCGCTAATTCACCGGTTCCGCAGCCTACATCAAGAATGTTCCGCCCGCTTAAAGGATACTTTTCTGCAATTTCTTTGACAAAGTCCACCCAGTCATCGTATGGGGCCTCCTTCATCAAATTATCGTAGAAATAGGCGAAATTCTGATAGCTCATAGATTCAATTCCTGTGCGGATACAGATGGAGCATCTCCCCATAGGCGCTCCAGCTTGTAGTAAGAACGATCATCTTTATGGAAGATATGTGCCACGACATCCCCCATATCCACCAATACCCAGCGAGCTTCATCGAAGCCTTCCATCTTGCGTACCTCAAAGCCTGCTTCTTCCACTTTTTCTTTCATTTCACGGGCAATGGCCTGAACTTGCTTGTCAGAATTACCGTGACAAATAATAAAATAATCAGATACGAGAGAGATACCCTTCATGTCTAGCACGATCATATCCTCTGCTCGTTTATCATCAGCAGCTTTTGCTGCAATATGCAATAACTCTTTTTCACTCACTTGTTGTTTCCTCCCTTGTGCATAGCAAAATCATTATAGGCATGGAAGGTATCCGGATAGATCATCTGCTGCTTTGAAATCAGAAAGGCAATCGTATTGCCTATCGCCTTCATCACGGCATCATCCAAACTCTGTTCGGCAATAGCCCTCACTTCATCTACACCCGGGAAACTCCTCCCTGGCTCTATATAATCTGCTAAATAAATTATTTTCTCCAATTCCGTCATTCCCGTGCGTCCTGAAGTGTGGTAGCGGATCGCTGATAGAATTTCTTCATCCTCTACTCCCGCTTCCTCGTGGACAAGCACTGCTCCAACAGGGGCATGCCATAGCTCGGTGTTGGCTGTAAGCAGTTCTGCCGGCAGATGATAATCCTTAATGATTTGTTCCATTTCATCCAGCGGACGATACTTAGCATAATCATGATAAATAGCGGCCAGCTCTGCTTTATCAGCATCCACTCCATAGCGCTGTGCAAGCTCTTTAGCGCTTTTAACAACTCCTAAAGTATGGATATAGCGTTTCTCAGGCAATTGCTGTCTGACTAATTCAAGTGCTTTTGTTTTATCCATTTTATCCATATAAACGATTCTCCTCAATATATAGCTTGACCTCTTCAGGGACTAAATATTTGATGGATTTCCCCTCTTTAATTCTCGAACGAATAAGAGAGGAGGAAATAGAGATCTCTGGTATATCTGCCATCGTGACAGGATAATCCGTTTTTTCTTGGTAGCCTGGTCTCTTAACGCCCGTAAAGTGAACTAACTGTGCCAGCTCATCGACCTGCTTCCATTTCGGCAAGTATTCAATCATATCTGCCCCAATAATGAAATACCATTCTGAATCCGGCTCCCTCACCTTCAACAGCTTAATGGTATCAATCGTATAGGAGGGACCCTCCCGTTCCCATTCAATCGTATCAATACGAAAGAACGGATTCCCCTTGGTGGACAACTGGAGCATATCCAGCCTTTCTTGATTCGTCGTCGATGTCTTCGTCTTATGGGGAGGGATGTGATTGGGCAAAAAGCGTATTTCATCTAGTTCAAGCGCCTCTCGAATCCCTTCTGCCACAATTAAATGACCGATGTGAGGCGGGTCAAACGTCCCGCCTAAAATACCAACTTTCTTCATGGATATCCACCCTTCTTTACAGCGTAAATTATGAAGGAAGAATGATTTGTTTATTTTCCCTTGATTCTTTGTACAACACAATTGTGTTTCCGATGATTTGTACAAGTTCAGCTCTTGCTCCTTTTGAAAGCTCTTCCGCCACCGTATCGCGGTCTTCCTCACAGTTTTGCAGGATGCTGATTTTGATGAGCTCTCTCACTTCAAGCGCTTCTCCGATTTGTTTGATCATATTGTCATTTACCCCGCCTTTTCCTACTTGGAAAATCGGCTGGAGTGTATGCGCCTTTGAACGCAAGAATCTTTTTTGTTTACCTGTTAACATGGTTATCCTCCTAATTTCACTAACACTAATTCTTTCATCCGCTCTACATCCGGCTTGATGCCTGTCCACAGTTCAAAGGCAAGTGCTCCCTGCTGCACAAACATCTCTACCCCTGTTTGGATAATAGCGCCATTTTCTTCCGCTTCACGCAAGAATGCCGTTTTGAGCGGGTTGTATATAATATCACAGACAACTGTCTTTTCTTTTATTCCCAATAAAGAGATGGGAGATTCATGTAATGAAGAAAGCCCAACCGAAGTCGTTTGAATGATGAGGTCATAATTAGCAAGAGCCTTTTCCGCATCCACCAGGCTTAACACAGCAGAACTGATGCCGTTATGGCAATCCGCCACGATTCTTTCGGCTGAGGATAGCGTTCTGTTTGCGATATCCATTTGAGCAATGCCCGTTTTCGCCATCGCGCAGTAAATGCCCCGTGCAGCACCTCCGCCTCCTATAATGAGGACGTTTCTCCCGGCAAATTGATTGGCAAGAAGCGGGGCAATGGCTTTGACAAAGCCAGGACCATCGGTGTTGTAACCCTTGATGATGCCATCTTTAATAACGGCCGTATTGACGGCTCCCACTTCCTTAGCAAACGGATCAAGTTCATCTAAATACGGTATGACATTCTCCTTGAACGGAACCGTAATATTGAAACCGCCTGCTCCAATTGCCTTTAACCCGTTGACCGCTTCTTTAAGGGCCTCCTCTTCAACCAGAAACGGCAAATATTCTCCTTCTATGCCGTTCTGCTTAAATGCATCATTGTGAATCAATGGTGACATTGAATGTTCAATCGGATTGCCCAGCACCCCATACAGCTTCTTCATTTGAATCTTCCCCTTAGATTAATGATTTGCGAATGCTCACCTGTACTCCCTTCGGTACGTATGCTTTAACGATGGCTCCCGGCTGATTGACTGTTACCCAGCCAAGTCCTGAGAACACGATATCTGTTTTCCCCTCTTTAATGGAGAATTCCTGACCGACAAGCGGCGGGAATTCCTTTATCTCTTTAGGTCCCGGAGGCACAAGCAGCTCTCCAGCATGCTTTTCATATAAATCATCCGCTTTCTCGAGCTTTGTGCGGTGGATATCAAGCTCATTGGATAAATAACATGTAAATGAATTCCGCTCTCCACGAACGAAATCAAAACGAGCTAAGCCCCCAAAGAAAAGGGTCTGGCCGGCATTCAATTGGAATACTCTCGGCTTGATTTCCTTCTTCGGCGTAATGGTTTTTAAATCTTGCTTCCCGACAAAATGAGCCATTTGATGATGATTAATGATTCCCGGGGTATCAATTAATGCCCTCTCATCATCAAGCGGAATTTCAATGATATCCAATGTTGTCCCTGGGAAATGAGAGGTTGTGATAACATTGTCTTCTCCGCTTCCCTGCTTAATGATCCGATTAATAAAGGTGGATTTACCGACATTGGTACAGCCAACGACATATACATCACGACCCTCACGCAGTTCATCAATACGCTGCATTGCGTCCTCAATTCCATAGCCCTTGGCACCGCTCACAAGCATCACGTCAACTGGATGTAAGCCCCATTCCTTTGCCATTCCCTTCATCCAGTCAATCAGCTTTTTCTGTTTGACGGATTTAGGAAGCAGATCACTTTTGTTTCCAATCAACACGACCGGATTATTGCCGACAAAGCGCTGCAAGCCCGGCAGCCAGCTTCCATTAAAGTCGAATATATCAACTAGCTTAACGATCAAGGCATCCTTCTGCCCGATTCCATTCAAGATTTTCAGGAAATCGTCATCTGTCAAGGAGACATCCTGCACTTCATTATAATGCTTTAATCGGAAACAGCGCTGGCAGATTACTTGGTCTTTTTCCAAGGATGATGCCGGTGCATAACCGATTTTATTCTTGTCCTCCGTCTGTATGGTCACTCCACAGCCGATACAGCTGATTTCTTCTTTAGTCAATTCTAGTCCTCCCACGTTAATTGTCCATTTTTTCGGAACCACGCCAAAATTCTGCGTTCAATTCTCCGATTCAATTTCGTTGCCCATCCGTCTGTCTGTGCAACTGGCACAACCAAGATAGTATGGAACCCGCTCCGGTTGCCGCCGAACACATCAGTCAAAAGCTGGTCGCCAATAACGACTGCTTGTTCCTTTTGAATACCCATCAGCTCAACCGCATGCTTAAATGCCTTTGTCATGGGTTTTTTCGCGCGAAAGATAAATGGGATGTTGAGCGGATCAGCAAAGGCTTTCACTCGCACCTCTTTATTATTTGACACGATGGTCACTTTAATATCATTGCGCTTCATTTCCTCAAACCATGTGATTAGCTCCGGGGTCGCAAGCGGCCTGTCCCACTCCACAAGGGTATTATCTAAATCAGTTATAATCCCTTTGATCCCTTTATTCTTTAAATCCTGGGGATTGATTTCATATATGCTCTTCACATGCTGAGCAGGCAAAAATGATTTCAACACAATAAACACCTCTATCATTCATTAATCGCTGTTATTCATCATAACGGATAAAACCGCTTCTGTCATAGGCTTCTTGACTTTTCATGTCAAATATATTGTCGAAATAAGAAATGTTTCGACACCCCTCCGCGTTTTTTCAGCCTGTGGATAAGTTTATTCACATGATGCACACTTACACAAGCGCCCGCTTTTATGGGCTGGCCGGCTAAATTATATGAATACTCACATTTTACCCACAAGTTATTCACGTTAACTTGTGGATAAGAGAACGGTTGTTCCATCGTTTTGAATTTGTTAAATTAAGGATACAATCACTTAACATACTACTATATGATAGCCGAACCCCTGTTAGAACACTATATCGGAGGTGAAGCCGCCTAAGGCGCCAATATGCAGAAACTATCAGACGCCCTATTAATTGAATCCTATTACAAAGCAAGAGACTTAGGCCTTAGCAAAGATTTCATCCGCCTTATCGAACGTGAAATTGACCGAAGATCTTTACGAGCCAGATTATAGAAAAGAGACCCCATCCATAAAAAAGCCCTGGTTACCAGGGCTCCATGTTTCCTAGCTTTCGTTATAAGCCTCTTTCAGGCAGATGATTCAATGCCTAAACTGGCAGGTTCCAAGCGTTTCCCCTGCACGAACCGCAGCAGGTGTCTCAAACGGCGCAGCTTTGAACGTCCCTTTTTCAAAAAGAAGCACAACGGTGGAGCCAAAGGAAAAATACCCGATTTCTTCTCCTTTAAGAAGAGTATCCCCCGTATGTGTCCTTTCTATTGTGTTCACGAACATGGCACCGACCTTGATGAGAGCAAGTCTTCCGCCTTTATACTCTATTTCCGTAATTTCACGGTAATTCTTTGATAGCGGAGATTTGCCAAGCGTCATTCCATAACGATTAACCGGATAGGATTTACTGCCAAGCGTCTGCTTACGGATAACAGTACCATCAACAGGCGAGTGTATACGATGGTAATGACTCGGGCTTAAATACAGCACCATATATTGCCCATCTAAGTATCTCTCTGCTTCGCTTTTCCCGCCGAGCATCTCTTCTATCGAGTAGAGTTTACCTTTCACACGAAAGGTGGCATCGTTCGCAATAGAGCCCATATCCTCTAATACAGCATCAACGGGGCTTGCAATGGAGGCTTGTCCCTGATCAATTGGACGAGCTCCCTCCATCAGCTTTCGCGTGAAGAAATCATGGAGGCTTTCGTACTCCTCGAGCGGCCTGTCCATTTCCTCTACATTTATTTTATACTGCTTCGCAAACGAGGGTATGATTCTTTTGCTCGCAGGTGACAAGGCAAATCTTCTTAATAAAGAAGAAGTCCATCTTCCATTCGTCAATTCAATTAATGATTGATAAAGCTTTTCCTTCACTTTTTCCACCCATATTTCTTTTTATGACATCACAAGCTTCCACTATACCATCTACTAGTGAATAGCTGTTCAACTAATTACCTTCCGCTTCCCTAGCTTTCATACTCTGCTGAAAGTTAAATATACTATATTTTTATCAACAATACACATAAAAACAAAAAACAAAAACACCCAACTAAGTGCGAGGGCACTGAAAAACTTCGTTTTTTTCATAAGTTAAGTCGACAAACATAAAAAAGACGGCTCAAGTTCAGAATATGAATTTTTGAGCCGTCTTTTATTATTTTTAAGGGATATATTCCATCCCTTTTAGTTCAATAGGGTCAATATCCGTTTCACATTTACGGCGAAAATAGCCATAGCCCCTTGTAATTGCATACCAATCAGACCCGAGGAATTGGCTACATCATACCCGTGTCTGTGTTTTAATTCACTATTCTTTGCCTCAATTTTATACCGTTCTTTCGATTTCTCTTTAAAATACTCACTTTCTTGGAATTGTATCTGTTCCGTGTGTACATTTGATTTGATGCTTACGGAATAACTCTTGGTTTTGGCTCCTTCCTTATAGCACCCGTCTCTAAAAGGACAGACTTTACATTTTTCCACATCAAAATAATAGGTATCAACTTGATTTTTGCTGCCCCCTTTTTTTCCTTGCCGAGCCTTTCGTATGGCCATATGACCAGCTTTACAGACATACATTCCAGCGTCTTTATTAAAATCAAAAACATCTTCGCTTTTACGCGTCCCTTGCGTTACCGCTGGATTTAACTTAGCCACAAGCATCATTTCACTTTTATTCGCATACTCGATATTTCCCTTTTCAGAATAGGCGGCATCACCAATGACGGTTTGAATGTCCATGCCGGCTTTTTGACTCTTCTCAATCAGCGATTTCAATTGCTTTCCATCGTTCTTTTCGCCAGTTGTAATAACGGCGGCCGTAATAATACGTTCTTCGCTCATGGCAAGATGTGTTTTGTAACCGAAAAAGGAAGAGTCAGCTGATTTATGCCCAACTCGTGCGTCTGGATCCTTGGATAATTGGAGCTGGTCATTTATATCCTCAATGGTTTCCTTCAGTACATTTATTTTTTCCTTGACTTTAGGATACTCTTGTAGGACTTCATTCTTTTCAATCACCTCGATAAGCTTTTGGCTATAGCTCACCTCATCCTCTAAGACCTCTGTCTTGGACTTGGCTGGCAGTTGATTTTTTATCTGTTCATCCACTTGATAAACGGCTTTTCGAAGCAGCTTTGATTTCTCTGCCAACAGCTCTTTAGGCGTCTTTTGGTTATATCTAGCCTTGGAATGGGTGGAATCAACGATGATAGAATGGCTTTTAATGATTTCCTTTTCAATGGCGATTTCGACCGTTTTATTGATAAGCAAGTCCAAAAGATTAAGATCTTTTAAACGGAGCTTACGGAATTTCGTTAAAGAACTAGGATCTATGACATCATCCTCAGGAGACAGGTCTAAAAAATATTTGAACGACATATCGTACCGTGAGCGTTCCACGATGTCCACATCTGATAAGTCATAAATGGCTTTTAGCAATAGATACTTAAACATTCGGATGGGGTGAACGGCATTCCGTCCATTGTCATGACAATAATGGTCTTTCAGTTCATCATATACGAAGGAAAAATCAATAAGCTCATTGATTCTTCGAAGAATATTATCGTTAGGAACTATTAAATCGTAAAGAGCCGAATAAGGACTTAAGTTCATAGACAGTTGACGTTGAATCATCGTTACACCCACTTTTTTGTGATAAGGTAAGAATTCGACAAAAAAGCCCCTGTTCCTTCCATAGATTGAAGGAACAGGGGCTTTAGTAAGATTTAAGGACTTTTTCAGTGCCCTCCTAAGTCCCTGGGTGCTTTTCTTCTTACAGTGTACTATTCCTTTGAGCTGAAGGAAAGTAAAATTTCCATCTCAGCTTTCTCTCCTTTTCGGAATCCACCAATTCCATTTTCCCATCAACTTCAGCATAATTGGCACAAGAATCAGCCGGATGATGGTTGCATCGAGCAGGACAGCAACAAAAAGCATGAAGCCGAGCTGCTTAACTTCAAGCATATGAGTGAACAAAAAGGCAAGGAACACAACCATCATGATCAACGCTGCCTGCGTGATGAATGGACCAGTATATTCGATCCCTTTCGCAATTGCTTCTTCTTCCAGCATGCCCCGCTCTCTTTCCTCCCGAATCCTGCTCACCAAAAAGACCTCGTAGTCCATCGAAAGGCCAAATAGGATTGCAAAGGATAAGACCGGCAAATAGGACTGCACATAGCCAGTAGCTTCAAATGAAAACAGCTGCTCTCCCCATCCATATTGAAAGACGAGAACAGCCGCTCCAATAGATGCGAGGATACAAACCAAATTCAGTGCAATAGCTTTCAATGGGATGAGCAGACTCCGGAAAGCCCGTGTCAGCAGCAAAAAGGATATCGCTAATATTAAGCACGCGGCAGCTGGCGTCTTGTTCATCGTTTCGCGATGAATATCGGCAATCATGGAGGCCATACCGCCGATATAAACCTTGTTATGCATCATTTCTTCCCCGTATCTCTCCCGTAAGGTTTTGATAAACTGAACGGAAGCTGGGTCATCTGGAGCATTCTTTAACGTAATCATAATTGGAGACATGCTCAAGTCCTTATTCACCAGCATAGAAAACATCTCTTGATCATCCGCCATAGCTGCCAGCTCCTGCAGTCCTTCCGCACTCACAACTCCCATTAGGTCCATCAGGATATCAGTGACCGAAATGACATTTGCCACACTTGATTCACCCTTTAATTCAGCTGTCATCTGCGCCATCCTATCAAGGTCCACATCTGTCAATTGACCTTCCTCCGATTGATAGATGAAATAAACAGGTGCATAAATTCCGGATGAAATGTTCTTTTCTAGCAAGGCATTTCCTTTCCCAGATGAATACTCTTCCAACGCCTTATCACTAATATCTGTCTTCAAATGCAAACTGAAGGCTGGCAGCATCATGATAAAAAGGAGGAACAGGCTTCCCCCTAAATAAAGGCCTGGCTTTGCCATAATATGCTTTGTCCACCTGTACAGCCTATGCCTTTGCTCATATCTCTTTTTTCTACGAATTGGCAGATAATCAATGCGGCCACCAAGTATATGCAAAAGGGCAGGCAAAAAGGTCACGGATAAGGCAAGCAGAACACCAATTGTCATAAAGGTGCCTATCGCGATATTAAAGAAAAGACTGGCTTTGATTAACAGGAGACCGGCAAGAGAGGACATGACCGTCAGCCCCGACATAATGACCGATTTACCGCTTGTGGCCATTGATCTCACGAGTGCTTCTGCCCGGGAAGCTGTCCGGCACTCCTCCTTATATCTCATCAGTATGAATAAGGAATAATCAATACCGAGCCCAAGGCCAATCATACTGACGACACTCGGGACAAACATATCTATATTTTCGATTCCAAGGAGAGCTAGTATTCCAAATGAAATAAATACACCAGCAATACCGAGCAGGATAGGAATAAGGGCTGCTGTAACTGAGCCAAAGACAAAAAGCAGGATAATGAGCACAACCGGCAGTGCGGTTCTCTCCGCCTGTGTTAAATCCTTTTTGACCATAGCAGATAAGTCCTGAACGGCAGCCGTCTTCCCTGTTAAATACATCTCCAAGCCCTTATTCTCAGCAAGGATTTTCTTTATTTCACCGCTGATTTCCAATGCAGCTTTTCCATCTGCCTCCAGTAAGAGGACCGCATAGCTTGTATGTCCGTCGGTCGAATAAGGAACGGCTGTCAATGACAGCTCATCATATGGCGAGACAATCTGGTAAACCCCATGGAGTACCCCGACCTTCCGCAATACCTTATCGACTGTTTGTTTATAGATCGGTGACTCCATCACATAGCGATCTGAATGAAATACAAGTATTGCCTGTTCCTCTATTTGACCAGCAAATTCCTTCTCCCACAGTTTCTCAGCCATATATGAAGGGGACCCTTCCACAACAAGCTGCGGCGGAGTTAATCGGCTGAAAAAGACAGGGGTAAGCAGCAGGCTTCCGATAAAAATCAATCCCCATAGAACGAGAATCGCCTTCGAATGGTTAATGACCTTCCTTGAGAAACGTCCATATAAGGACTCCATCTTGTTCAAACTAAACCACCTCAATCGTCTTCCTTGCGACGTACTCGTATTATTTCCTTGAACGCAAGAAAAACGGACAGGTAGTTTTGTCCGTTTGTGTGCTATTTTTGCTTTCTTCTTTCCTTCTCAGCCCGGTAGAATTCATGAAACATTTTCATTAAAGCACGTTTTTCTATTCTGGAAACATAGCTTCTCGAAATGCCTAATTCCTTCGCAATCTCCCGCTGGGTCTTCTCCTTCTTTAAATCAAGTCCAAAGCGCCCGACGATGACTTCCTTTTCCCGGTCATCCAGGACATCAATGTACTTCTTCACCTTCTCGAGCTCCATATTAAGCTGTATGGTGTCAATGACATCCTCAGATTCAGATTTCAGGATATCGAGCAAGGAAATCTCATTTCCCTCCTTATCCTGTCCGATAGGATCATGAAGCGATACATCCTTTTTCGTCTTCTTGATGACTCTCAGATGCATCAATATTTCATTCTCTATGCAGCGAGCCGCATATGTAGCTAATTTTGTTCCTTTTCCAGATGAATAGGACTCAATGGCCTTAATTAAGCCAATTGTGCCAATGGAGATTAAATCCTCCGTGTCCTCCCCTGTATTCTCGAATTTCTTCACAATATGGGCGACAAGCCGCAAATTATGCTCAATCAGGAGATTTCTTGCTTCAGCATCTCCCTGAGCCATCTTTTCAAGGCATGCTTTCTCCTCACTAGCCGACAATGGCTGTGGGAAGGCGTTATTCTTGACATATGAAACGAGAAAAATCAATTCCTTGACGAAGTATCCGAAAGCTGCCAATAACCCTGTCAAACGAATCATCTCCTTCCTGTATTCAACCAGGTCGCCTACTAAGATATGTATGACAGAAGGAACCCTGCCTTGCATGTACTGATGAAAATAACTAAAACTCGGGCATCAGCCCAATCTTTTCTTCCGCACAAGACATATATTGCCAATAATCAAATATAAGGAGGGGATATTATGTACCCTTATGGATTCGGCGGTCCCGGATTAGGGCCAGGCTACTGTCCACCGCCTCCTTGCGGCGGAGGATTCGGAGCAGGATATGCTATCTGGGTTATCTTGTTCATTCTGCTGATCATCTTTGGCTTCTGGGTCTTCTGGGGAGGAGGCTATTATGGTCCGCCGCCTAAGTAAATAAAAAACTTATGCTCAGATTGGGCATAAGTTTTTTATTTTTATGGCTCGCTTAAGGTGAACATTGGATGTAGAAATACCGCGTTAATATTTCAAGCTGTTAACTCCCGCGATGATTAGCTCCGACCGCCTTATGTTTTTAAACCTGCAGCGAAAATCCACACTTAAGAGTAACAGAGCTTTTTTATAGATAAGACGGAACTAGTCCGCCTTATTCTCTGTTCAAAAGACGTCTCCTCCTGCCATGATTAACCGAGTATAGCCTTTACGCACTATCCTTATAAGTCCAATAAATTTTTGACTGAATAACGGCAATGATTTTTTTCATGATTAACCCCTTCTTTCTTTTTTATTTCACATTGGCATTAGAACAACCTGGTGAACGAGTTTGCTTTGCAATCAAGCATGTCGTTTTTGGCGGCTTTCATCTCGATATATTCCCCGCGTGAGAGCCTATTGGTTTGAACCGTAATGGTAAATAAAATCATATTGATCCTCATGTATTTTCACCTCCTGTAGTCGCATTTACGCACCATCCTTATACCTCCAATAAATGTTTGGCGGAACTGCAATGATTTTTTTCATGATTAACCCCTTCTTTCTTTTTTATTTCACTTTGGCATTAGAACAACCTGGAGAACGAGTTTGCTTTGCAATCAAGCATGTCGTTTTTGGCAGCCTTCATCTCGATATATTCCCCGCGAGAAAGCTTATTTGGTTGAATCGTAATGGTAAACAAAATCATATTGATCCTCATGTATTTTCACCTCCTGTAGTCGCATTTACGCACCATCCTTATACCTCCAATAAATGTTTGGCGGAACTGCAATGTTTTTTTCATGATTAACCCCTTCTTTCTTTTTTATTTCACATTGGCATTAGAACAACCTGGTGAACGAGTTTGCTTTGCAATCAAGCATGTCGTTTTTGGCGGCTTTCATCTCGATATATTCCCCGCGTGAGAGCCTATTTGTTTGAACCGTAATGGTAAACAAAATCATATTGATCCTCATGTGTATTCACCTCCCGTATTTTTAGATTCCTTCGTTAAAATTCCCTTACCAGCCTTAACAATCATCATGAACTCCTCCTTTTCGGTTCCTAGCCGCTTTCGCACAAAAAACCGCAGATTTACTCTGCGGTTTCCAAAAGGGCACACCTGTCCCTCAGACTTCTTATGTTTTGAAAGCGTAAAAAGCCGCAGAGCATCATTCAGCACTGCGGTTTATTTGTATACATACGAATATTAAATCCGTGTGAAATGCCTAAACCATCGGCCGAACTTGCCATATGAACTTGTTAGGTTTGATTTGAACCATTTGAGTTAAGACAGTCATTGTGTTCGACCTCCCATAGAAATTATTTACATGTAAATTATATCCAATGATTTCTGCTAAGTAAATAGGTAAATGAAAACTTTTTGATACTTCTATAAAAACAGGCACTTGTACCACTATACCCAGCAAACCATAAAAAAATACCCAATAAGGCCACTTTATATGTGGACTCATTGGGTATTGGTTAGTATTCTTCTTCATCTGCTTTCTTTTGATATTTAGCAGATAATCCAAAAAACGCTGCGGACCCGAATAATGCGACAGTTGCTGATGCAACAAGAATCTCTCTCGATGATATGCTTACGCCTTCTTTCGGCAGGACGGAGCCGGTGAAGAAGAAAAAGCTGATTATCAAGAGCGTGACCGCAAATCGTTTGTAATCTTCGACCTTCGCTTTCATAGCCAAAGCTCCTCTCCACATAAACGCTAAAACAATCTTATCATGAAGAGTGTTGTTGCCTAACAAGCAATTAATGACAAACCTGCCAAGTGAGAATCTTATTTCCCTAATGCCTTGACCATTTGCATCGCTATATGCGCTGAATGGCGTGCTGCCTTGTCTAGGAATTGTTCAAAGGAGACATCACTCTCTTTTCCGGCAATGTCGCTTAATGCACGTGTAACCACAAAAGGAACGCCAAATTGGTAGGCTACTTGGGCAATCGCTGCCGCCTCCATTTCTACTGCTTGAAGCTCAGGGAACTGTCCTCTGACAAAATCAGCACGTACAGGATCTGACATGAACACATCGCCTGTCACAATCAGTCCTTTTCCTGCCTGGACGCCTTCAATTCCAGCGGCAATCCCTGATGCGAGCTCCACAAGCTTCTCATCTGCAACGAAACCAACCGGAAGTCTTGGTACTTGTCCATATTCATAGCCAAAAGCTGTTACATCCACATCATGATGCCTTACCTCTGTGGAAATGACAATATCTCCAACATTCAATTCAGGATTATATCCTCCTGCAGACCCGGTATTAATGATGAAATCAGGTTTGAACTTTTCTAATAAGACCGCTGTTCCCATTGCGGCATTCACTTTACCGATGCCTGATTTAAGCAGAACAACATCCGTTCCAAACATTTTGCCAGATGTGTATTCCGTGTTAGCAATAACCACCGATTCACTCTCTTCAATATTCTCGCGTAAAACCGCAACTTCTTCTTCCATTGCGCCGATGATGGCAATCTTCATAATCTAATCTCTCCTTTTATTCTATGTAATCATTAAAATTTCTTCAGTTTAAAATGGACTGCTGCCGAATATGTTGGCTTGCCTTCGGGACTCGTATAAATTTGGTAGGATACCGTATGGACGGTCAGCATGATGGCTTTATTATGGTCAATCTGTTCCTCTATTTGCCTCTCGAGTGCTTTAGGGCTTGATGCTTCAAAGATTTCAATCTTATCTTCAATCAAATCTAATGAGAATTCCATCCGAGCTTTTCCTCCTGTTTATTCTGCCATGCAAAAAGCCGAGTTTCCAACCCTCGGGAAACCCGGCACGCAGAAGCATTAATTCTTATCGTTCGTCTTTAGCTTTTCTACCTTGGTCGGTTTCCATCCTTCACCATCTACCCATTGGATATAAACACGGTAAGTGGAAGAATTATCACTTGGACTGATGGTTCCGACAGCTGTATCAGGCGACCCCCCGTTACCGAGCCAGTACACATTCATGCCTTCCTGACTAATACCTGCACCATAGGCAAGAGCTTTCTCCATTTCCTGCCAGTCAACAGACCCTTTTTCATACTGGGTTACATGGTCGCCGCTTTGCTCAGTGCCGACAGGCTCCCAGGCTGAGTCTGAATAAGCTTCCTCTACATTGCTGTCTGAAGGTGTTTCCTCTTTAATTTCAGATTCCTTCTTTTCGTCCTCTGCATCAGCGGAATCCTTGTCATCAGATGTCTCTTTGTCAGCGTCGCTTTCTTTCTCTTCATCCGACTCTTCCTTATTTGCTTGATCATCTTCAGAATCGGTTGCAGCGCTATCCTCATCCTCCTTGGATGCGGCGTCATTATTATCATTGCTGTTGCTGTTATTTGCTGTATCTGATGATGTTTGTGGATCATTGCTGGTGGTTTTATCGTCATTTCCACCGGTGAAAATAACTGCACCGACCACGACAATCAAAAGTACAACAACAGTTATTAAAATATTATAGACTTTATTGACCTTTTTATCTTTGCGCTTTGCAACGCGTGAGGAATAACGATCCTTTGCCATAACCTCTTCCTCCTCGCTTATATTGGAATACCCATTATTTTATCATGGATTTCTTTGTCCTAAAAGTTATTCAATCTTTTGTAAATTATTCTCTCCGTCTGTATGTATTTGATAGATTCCATTGACTATCTCCAGATAAAGCGAGCTAATGGAAGCCGACTGCCCGCCTGTTTCCAAATTAACGACCACCATGGCGTACTTTGGTTCCCGAAATGGAAAATAACCGGCAAACCATTTATTATACAGCTTGCTTTCCTTCTCCCCAACCTCTGCCGTTCCACTTTTTCCGGCAACCTCATATTTAGCTGATCTCAACATCCCGGCTGTCGCAAGCGGTCCTTCTTCGGTAACCACACCTCGGAGCAATGACTGAAGCTTTGCTGCAGTCACAGAAGAAACCACGTTTTTCTGCCCCGGCTGCTGTTTAAAATGAGCAATCGTAAGCCCATTATCATCCACCGCCTTTAAGGCCGCCCGCACCATCATCCTTTCTCCTCCCCTCGCAATTGTGGCCATCATATTTGCAGCGGCAAGCGGAGTTACCTTCACATCCAATTGCCCTATAGATGTATTCGCCACGTAATTAGGATCCTCCTTCATAGCGGTATCCTTCCAGACCGTGCCCTTCCGCTCCTCCGGCAGCTGATGGAGGACAGGGGTACGAAAGACGCTTCCCGTCCATCCATTCAAGTCTATTAATCCGAGCTTACCTGCATAGCGTTCGATCATTTCTGGATCCTTTTCAGCAAGTTCTTTGCCTAGTACCCCAAATACCTGGTTGGAGCTTAATGCAAAGCCTTGCTCAAAGGTCACTTCACCAAGTCTTCTTCCTGTTTGGCCATCAACTTCCCGCCCCAAGTGATCAAGATTGCCATTAAAGATTCTGCCCTCAAGGGGAATCCCCTCTTCCATCGCTGCGGCAGCGATGACTGTCTTGAAGATGGAGCCAGGTGTTTGCGGCAGTAGCATTTGATTCATATTGCCCTGAGCATGAATGTCCTTATCATTTTGCTCAGGCATAGAGACCATGGCTAGGAGATCATTCGTTTGAATATCAAGAATGACAATCCCGCCCTTTTTCATATGATGATTCTTGGCCGTCTCCTCTGCCAGTCTTTGTATATCACGGTCAATAGTGGTTTGTATATTAACTCTTTCTCCTGTTCCGCTTGTATCTAGATACCGGACATCAACCCCAAAAAGAGGCAATCCGTTAGCCGCTTTGTGATAAAGAAGACGTTTAGACCCATTCCCCTTCAAAAAGAGCTGGAAGGCCTTCTCTAGACCTGAGCTGCCAACCTTTGTTCGATAATCAGTACTGTCAAAATCCTGTCCAGCTGTATGAGCGGAGTCAATTACTTCTTTATCCAGCGTTAAAGTACCCAGTAAATGTCCGGCCATCGCCCGGTCTTCGGCAGACCGCTTTTTGACCGCTATGATACCTGGAATATGTAAATCATTAATTTCTTTGATTTGACTGTCACTAAGCTCAAATATTTTCTTGTCCTCAAGGATAAACGGTTCATCTGCTTTCTGCAGCTTTTGTTCAAGCTGCCGCACATCCAAGCCGACAATCGCGGCAAGCTCTTCTTTTGGCCAATCTAAATGTCTCACAAATGGAAACATCACAAGGACAGCTCTCTCCTGATAGGATATCGGTTTCCCATTACGGTCAAGAAAGCCGCCCCTCCCATCATCAAGAGAAATTTCATCAATCCGCTGCTGAACGCTTTTTTCCAGTAAGTTGATTCCATGCTTTGAATAATCCTTTGTTTTCACTAATTGAATCTCGACTAATTTGGCGATACATAAACCCATTGCGAGCAGGATGGAGACCGCTGTAAAAAGGATTCTCTTTTTCATATTCGGACACCTCTGTCCTATTGTCGGCAGCAGAGATTCATTTCAAACACATAATTGTCAGAAAAAAGAAAAAGAACTGTCAATCGGCCGCAGGATATGCAGCCGAAAAGGCAGTTCATTCATAGTCATTACAATCCTATTGGACAGAAACAATCACAACTTCCATGTCTCCGCCTGGAGTGGCAACAGTAACTTTGTCGCCAGGCTTTTTGCCCATTAGATTGCGGGCAATCGGAGAATCATTGGAGATTTTATATTCAAATGGATCTGCCTCTGCAGAACCTACGATTGTGTATGTTTCTTCCTCGCCGTCAGGCAATTCTTTGAAAGTGACAGATTTTCCAAGTGTTACGACACCATCCTGCGCCGCTTCGCTGTCGATAATCTGGGCATTACGAATCATATTTTCAATGGTTGTGATTCTGCCTTCCACAAATGCTTGTTCTTCTTTTGCGGAATCATATTCGGAGTTCTCAGAAAGGTCACCGAAACTGCGGGCAATCTTGATACGTTCAACCACTTCTTTACGTTTAACTGTTTTTAAGTGTTCTAGTTCTTTCTCAAGCTTCTCTTTTCCCTCTTTAGTCATAGGAAATACTTTTTCAATTGCCAAGAAAATTCACTCCTTCTGTACTTTCACCATGCAGCAAAGTAAGCTTCTGGTGATACATGTATATATATTCACCGTGTTTATATGTATATACCTGATGGTATATTAATTGCGCGTTTGAAAATCAAACGCGCAAAAGCTCTCTTTGTTAGCTTAGTGGGTTTTTCAGGATTTGTCTATTGATTTTATCAAATTATTTATAAAATTGTTCATTTTTATGTGGAAAATATTAGAAAAAAAATCAATAATAATCCGAAAGTTCTATAACATAGACTTTTGTTCTAGTATCGTTTGAATCTTCGTCACCATTAAATCAATTGCAACAAAGTTATGACCGCCTTCAGGAATGATGACATCAGCATACCGCTTTGTCGGCTCAATAAATTGATTATGCATTGGACGCACGACAGAAGTGTATTGCTCAATGACAGAATCAATGGAGCGTCCTCTTTCCTTAATATCACGCATCATACGGCGGATAATACGAAGGTCGGCATCAGTGTCAACAAACAATTTGATGTCCATTATATCACGAAGGCGCTCATCTTCAAGGACAAGGATTCCTTCAAGGATGATAACATCCTTCGGCTCGACATGGATTACTTCCTCAGATCGTGTGTGCATCGCATAATCATAGACTGGCTTGTCAATGCTCTCATAATTAAGCAATTTATTGATATGCTCAAGGAGAAGATCATTATCAAATGCAAGTGGATGATCATAGTTTGTTTTCAAGCGCTCCTCAAATGGGAGATGGCTTTGGTCTTTATAGTAATAGTCCTGTTCCAAAATCATAATGGAATGGCCTTTAAATTTCTCGTAAATCGCCTTCGTTACACTCGTTTTCCCTGAACCCGAGCCTCCAGCAACCCCGATGACAATCGGTTTAGTCATAATGGATTAATTCCCCTTTCTCATCATATCATATGGATGAACCGGTTTATCGACCTTCAAACGAACAATCATTAATGGGTGTCTGGCAGCATCAAGCTCATTGCCTTCCTCATCCCAGATCGTCCCGACGATTTGCTTAAAGTTATCGATGTGCGGGCCGAAAAATTCAATCTCGTCCCCCGGTTTGAAATAGTTTCGTTGTTGTAGTGTTACCATGGATGTGTCTTCATCATACGATAAGACAAGCCCGGCGAAATCATATGTCGTTTGTTTACTATGATTGCCAAACATTTGCTCTTTATAGCTTGGTACGCCTTCAAAGAAAGCCGGTGCCGTTTCACGGTTGGCGCATTTGTCCAATTCCTGGATCCATTCCTGCTTGAAGACGAAATGATCCGGGTCAGCACAATAGGCGTCAATAACCTTGCGATATACGCTGACAACTGTTGCGATATAGTGGATGGATTTCATCCGCCCTTCAATTTTCAAGCTGTCAATACCCATTTCAATCATGCGCGGGATGGACTGAACAAGCGTAAGGTCTTTTGGACTCATGGCAAATGGTGAGTCCCCTTCCTCGAATAATGGCTTCTCGCCATTCTCTGTTTCTACATATAGATCATAATCCCAGCGGCAGGACTGACAGCAGCCGCCGCGGTTGGAATCGCGGGCAGTCATATGATTGGAGAGCGTACAGCGGCCAGAATAAGCGATACACATCGCTCCATGGATGAAGGTTTCAATCTCAATATCGACTTTCTCCTTCATCTCACGAATCTCATCGCCGCTCGTTTCACGTGCAAGCACGACACGGTCAAGGCCCTCCTCCTTCCAGAACTGAACAGCCTTCCAGTTGGAGAGAGATTGCTGTGTACTCAAATGTATCTCAAGCTTCGGCGCTGCCTTCTTACACGTTTCAATAATGAGCGGATCCGCGACGATAATACCTGTCACACCTGCGGATTCGATATCTTTCAAATATTCTTCAAGACCTGGAATATTTTCATTATGAGCAAAGATATTCGTTGTTACATAAATCTTTGCACCGTATTGATTGGCAAAGTCTACGCCTTCCTTCATTTCAGCGATCGAGAAGTTACCCGCATTTGAGCGCAGACCATATTCCTGTCCGCCGATAAAAACGGCATCTGCCCCATAACGGACAGCAATTTTTAATTTTTCAAGGTTACCGGCAGGAGCCAGTAATTCCGGTTTCTTCACGATGATGCGTTTTCCATCTACCACTTTTGATATTTGCTTCTCCATAACGGACATTTGGTCTTCCCCCATTTCCTTGTTAATAAACTGTCTCCTTAAAGAAGAATCCCGTATCTAACATTCTGTTTTCAGGCTGCAGGCTTTCTGCCTCTTCAAGCAGGCTGTCTTTTACATCCTCATAGGCATCAGGATCCTCTACGCAAAGGTCAATTGCCTTGCGGTAAAGCTTGGTCACCCCGATGAGATATTCAGGTTTCTTGAGAACTCCATCAATCTTGAAGGAATCAACGCCTGCTTCTACCATTTCCATGAGCTCATCAATGATGCAGATATCATTCGGACTCATGATATGTGTTCCATTCTCATCTTCAAAGATTGGATACTTCGTATTCCGTTCAGGGTCGTGCAGGAAAAGATGCCCGTCTGCTTCTAAGTCATCTACCTTCATATTTCTGCCCTGATAATTAAAGTAATTGCCAATCAGGCGGCGTTTGGATTGGAACATAGCCGTCATTCCGTGCACTTGCACTTCAATTTCAACCTCTGCATGCTCCTTTGTTTCAACAATGGCATCCATATTGATTTCACGAGCTAACACAGCCCGTTTAGCCCCCTTCTGGCCCCAATAATTGCATGTGAACCAGTTTGTTGCTGTTGTTTCTGTATTCCAGTGCAGCGGCATATTCGGCGCTGCTTCCCGTGCTGCCATTAAGACAGCCGGATCCCCGAAAAGGACCGCGTCTGCTCCTGCCTCAGCAAGGAAACGTAAGTAATCTGAAAGCTCATCAACCTTCTCATTATGAAAGATAGCGTTCATCGCTACATATACCTTCCTGCCGCCCTTATGGGCAATCTCAATAGCAGCTTTCACAGCCTCACGATTAAATTCTCCAGCAAGCCTTAGCCCGTATCGTTGTTCACCGATGACAAATGCATCTGCACCTGCCTCCATTATCGGTTCGATATCTTCTATCTGTGTTGGCGTTACTAAAAGTTCAGGCTTTTTCATGCCGAATCCCCCTTTTTCATGCTGATGGCTAATCCATCTCCAACCGGGAGAATAACTGTCTCATAATCTTCGTTTGAGATTAGCCATTCATTGTATCCTTTAATCTTCTTCACAAGATTCCTTGTTCGCTTGGATTCGATGGATTCCAAATCCTCCGCGACCAGTCCCTTAAAGAGTACGTTATCCGTAAAGATAATCCCCCCTGGGACAAGATATTTTTCATACATTTCAAAGAAGCGCTGATATTGTCCCTTTGCTGCATCAATAAACAGGCAGTCAAACGGTCCTTTCTGAGAGACAAGCTCCTCGGTTTCAAGGGCATCTCCCTCAATGACGGAAATACGGTCTCCCATACCGGCTCTTTTGATATATTCATGGGCTTTGCCTAAACGTTCTTCATCACGTTCAATTGTCACGATGGCTGCATTCGGCAATGCATGAGCCATTCTCAAGGCGGAATAGCCTATCGCCGTACCAATCTCTAATATATTTTGCGGTTTTTGGATTTTTAGAATCTGCAGAAGCGGCTCCATCCCCGATAATTCCATAATCGGTACACCATTAGCTTTCGCATAAGCTTCCATTTCCATTAGAAGATCATTACGCATCGGGGCAAGAGCTTCCAGATAGCGGTCGAGATTCTCATTCATCCTGATTCCTCCAAATCCTTAAACTTCCTTTATCCCAAAAAAATGAGAAAGCCTAAAATGGCTTTCTTACATTCATGTCGTAATTTTACACTTCGACTATTTTAGCATAGATAGGTTGGGGAAGGGAAATGTTTCTTCTTAACAATCCTTCCCCCAAATAATGCTAATTATTCGTAATATGCTTTGCCTTATCCTTATTATGCTCTTCCAATGTTTCATTAAAGAGTACTTCACCGGAAGGAGTTGCTAAGAAATACAAATCCTTAATGTCAGCTGGATTGAGCGCAGCGGCAATAGATGTTTCTCCTGCATTGGAAATCGGCCCCGGTGTCAATCCTTTGTTTCGGTAGAGGTTATACGGTGAATCGACCTTCAAATCCTTATAGGTCACACGGTCTTTATGTTCACCGAGCGCATATAGGACGGTAGGGTCAGTCTGAAGCATCATATCAATCTCCATCCGGTTCCTGAAGACAGCTGAAATCTTATCTCGATCGGCCTGCTCAGTTGCTTCCTCTTCAATTAAGGAGGCCATGGTGAGGAGTTCATGGACAGTCCAGTCATCTCCCATTGCTTCTTCATATTTAGCGATGACTTCATTCGTCTTCTTAATCATCATGCTAAGGACAGATTCAAGAGAAGGCTCCTCCTCATAGATGTAGTAAGTCGCCGGGTAGAAATAACCTTCTAGCGGATAGCGGATATTCTTATCAAAGATTTCATCCGTAAGCAGATCCGGATACCCCTTCATCATGCTGTTGATAAATTTCTTATCATTCATCACATCAAGGACTTCCTTCGACTTTATGCCGAGCGTTTTGCCGATAACGGCAGCAATTTCTTCTAGGTCCCGGCCTTCTGGAATGGTAATCTTATAGGTTTCTGCAACCTTCCCATTCTTGATCATGTCAATTATTTCATCCAAGGTCATCGATGGTGATAAATTATAATTTCCTGCTTGGAATCCTGCCTCATTGTTAAACTTGATATAGTATTTAAAGATTTGTGCATTTTTTATGATCCCGTTCTCCTCCAATATGGAAGAGATGGTCGAAACCCCAGACCCAATTGGTATCTGAACCTTAACGGTTTCCTTATTATCCGGATCAACCGGCTTTAAAGCTGATGAAATGTAGAAATAACCAGCTGCCGCGCCAACAATCACGATGGCAATAAATACAGCTAAGGATATCAGTACGATTTTTCTGACTACCTTCGCTTCACTCTGTCTTTCTAAAAGCTTCATTTTCATCTCGCTCTTCCATTCTTGTTTATCTTCACTCATTTAGCTGCCCCCTTCAATAAGGCATTTCCCCATGACTCGAATTGCCCTCTTTATTTATTGCAAAATATACCGGAACCTGTCAATGAAATTACAAGAAATTTGTAAAAAAAATCCCGTTCTTCCTTTATTATATTCGCATATTTCGCCATTCTTTGCAGTAAATAACAAAAAAACTCTTCCGATCACCCTTGATCGGAAGAGCCATAAAAGAGAAGCTTATTCTTCTTCATCTTCAAAGAATGTATTGATGACTTCTTCAACCATCGCCCATTCTTCATCATCTTCAATATCGTTCAATGTGCCGACTTCTCCGCTTTCATCTGGGATATAAGAAGCAACATGAATTAAATCTTCATCATCATCTGTTCCTACTGGAGCAAATACAACATATTGTTTATCGTAATCATCTAATTCAAATGTAAGCAAAATCTCATGTAATTGCTCATTGCCTTCTTCATCAATAATTGTAATCATGTTTTCTTCCATTTCAATCACCTCTAGTTTAATTAAAGCTTCCCGCTGTCCAGAAAACCTTGCAGAATCAAGACAGCCGCCATCTTATCAATCACTTTCTTGCGTTTCTTGCGGCTGACGTCTGCATCCAAAAGCACGCGTTCAGCAGCCATTGTAGTTAATCGCTCATCCCACATGACAACAGGCACTTTGTAGCGTTTCTCAAGCTTCTCAGCATAATGCTTGCTTGCTTCGCCTCTTGGACCAATGGTTCCGTTCATATTCTTCGGCAAGCCAACCACAAACTTGTCCACTTTATACGGCTTCAGCACCTCATCAAGCCGCTTCAGCCCAAGTTGATTCTTCTCTTCATCAATGGCAATGGTCTCCAAGCCCTGGGCTGTCCATCCCATCTCGTCACTAATGGCCACACCCACGGTCTTTGAGCCAACATCCAGACCGACTATTCTCATTCTTATCCCTCACGATGATGCTTTAAATACGATTTAACTAATTCTTCAATAATCTCATCACGCTCAAGCTTGCGAATGAGATTACGCGCATCTTTATGGCGCGGAATATAAGCCGGGTCTCCCGATAGCAAATAACCGACAATTTGATTGATCGGATTATAGCCTTTTTCATTCAGAGCATTGTACACTTCCATGAGGACCTCGCTAACATCATGCTCGAAGGAATCATCTGGAAAATTAAATTTCATTGTCTTATCAAATGAACTCATCTTTGCACCCCGCTTCCTATTTGAGAACAAGCTATTCATCGTTCCTTACACATTGTACACTAATTGAACCTGATTATAAACGTCAAGAACCAAGCTTATTGTTTACCGTCCATATGTCTAACATACCACCACTTGCTAGAAATGGAAAGCGAGAGGGCAGGTATTCCCTGCCCTTCTCATCCCATCTATTAGTGCGCTTCAACCAGTTCTTTCACGGCTGCAAGAGCAGCATCCAATTCATTTGGATTCTTACCGCCAGCCTGCGCCATATCTGGACGGCCTCCTCCTCCTCCGCCGCAGCGTGTGGCCACTTCCTTAATGATCTTGCCTGCATGATAGCCCTCATCCACTAAATCCTTCGTTACAGCAGCAATCAAGTTAACCTTGTCGCCTTGTACACTACCGAGAACAATAACGGAAGAACCAAGCTTCTGCTTCAAGTCATCAGCCATATTACGTAAATTGTTCATATCCTGCGCTTGAACCTTTGCAGATAAAACCGTTACTCCATTAATTGTTTCAGCTTTGGACTGAATATTGCCTGCTTCAATATTGGATAGCTTCGCAGCCAAGGATTCATTTTCCTTCTGAAGATCCTTTACCTCTCCAAGCAAGGAATCAATCTTCCCTGGAAGGTCCTTAGGATTGGCTTTAACCTTTGCCGCCGCTTCGCGCAAAATGCTGATTTGCTCTGTCAGCTGCTGGTAAGCTGCCTCACCTGTCACAGCTTCAATCCGTCTTGTTCCTGCGCCGATACCAGATTCAGAAACAATCTTGAACAAGCCAATGGCAGAAGTGTTTGGCACATGGCAGCCGCCGCATAATTCTAAGCTGTAGTCGCCAACTTGAACGACGCGAACGATATCTCCGTATTTCTCACCGAAGAGAGCCATCGCACCCATCGCTTTTGCTTCAGCAATTGCTTTATTTGAGATGGATACATCGATATTTTTCCAAATCTTATCGTTAACAATTTGCTCAATTCTTTCAAGCTCCTCTGCTGTCACTTGACCGAAATGAGAGAAGTCAAAACGAAGACGGTCAGGCTGAACAAGGGAACCTGCTTGGTTAACATGTGTGCCGAGCACATCCTTCAGTGCTTGGTGAAGTAAGTGTGTAGCCGTATGGTTTTTCGTGATTTTGCTGCGGTTAGCCGCATCTACCTGGGCCTTGCCTGTTGTCCCTTCCTTCAACAATCCATATTCAACAACGGCTGTGTGAAGGTTTTGGCCATTAGGCGCTTTTTGAACATCCTTGATGAAGATACGTAATTCATCGTTCTCAAAGAAACCTCTGTCAGCAATTTGTCCGCCGCTTTCAGCGTAGAATGGCGTACGGTCGAAGATGATTTGTACCTCTTCACCAGCCATCGCATCTTCCGCTCTTTCACCATTTTTGATGATGACGCTGACGCTTGCCTTACATTCAAGCTGGTCATAGCCGATGAACTCGCTATCAACTTTGATGTCGCCTAGGATTCCGCTTTGAACCTGCATGGAATCAACATCCTGGCGAGCTGCACGGGCACGTGAACGCTGCGCCTCCATTTCTTTCTCAAAACCAGCATGGTCTACTTTCATGCCTTCATCTTCAGCATATTCTTCTGTCAATTCAACCGGGAACCCGTACGTATCATACAAACGGAAAATATCAGATCCGCTGATTGTATCGCTGCCCTTCTTCTTCTCTCCTTGGATGACCTCAGATAGAATTGCCAGACCATCGTGGAGCGTCTCATGGAAACGTTCCTCCTCATTGCGGATAACTTTAGCAATGAAGTCTTGGTTCTTTTTCACTTCTGGATAGTAATCAACCATGATGTCAGCCACCACAGGAACTAACTCATACATGAACGGCTTATTAATGCCGATTTTCTTTGCAAAACGAACAGCACGACGGAGCAATCTGCGAAGAACGTATCCGCGTCCTTCATTAGATGGAAGGGCTCCGTCTCCAACTGCAAAGGCAACCGTACGAATATGGTCAGCAATCACGCGGAAAGCAACGTCTTTCTCACGAGTAGTACGGTACTTCTGACCGGAGATTTCTTCTGTCTTATGAATGATGGGCAGGAAGAGATCCGTATCAAAGTTTGTTTCTCCATCCTGGAAGATGGACGCCATACGCTCTAAGCCCATGCCTGTATCAATGTTCTTCTTCGGCAGCTCAGGATATTCACTGCGCGGAATTTCCGGATTAGCATTGAACTGGGACAAGACGATATTCCAGATTTCAATGTAACGGTCATTTTCTATATCTTCTTCAATCATGCGGATTCCGATATTCTCAGGATCATACTTTGTACCGCGATCGAAGAAAATTTCTGTATCCGGGCCGGACGGGCCTTCCCCGATTTCCCAAAAGTTATCTTCAAGAGGAATTAGGTGGTCATCTGGCACACCAAGACTTCTCCATACATCATAGGAGTCCGTGTCAGCTGGGTAGTAGGTGATGTAAAGCTTGTCCTTTGGCATTGCGAACCACTGTTCAGATGTCAAAAGCTCCCATCCCCACTTAATCGCATCTTCCCGGAAGTATTCCCCGATGGAGAAATTGCCGAGCATTTCAAAGAACGTATGATGGCGGGCTGTCTTCCCGACATTCTCTATATCATTTGTCCGAATAGACTTCTGTGCATTCGTGATACGCGGATTATCCGGAATGACCCGGCCGTCAAAATATTTCTTCAATGTAGCAACACCAGAGTTAATCCAAAGAAGCGTTGGGTCATCTACCGGTACAAGGGATGCACTCGGTTCGATCCTATGTCCTTTCTCTTGAAAGAAATCCAAAAACATTTGGCGAATTTCTGCGCCTGTCATATACCTCATTTTTCTCTTCCTCCTTAAAATTGTACACAAAAAAGCCCTCGAACCCTATAAACAGGGACGAGAGCTTGACTCGCGGTACCACCCTGATTGCGAAACCTTCAGTCTCGCCACCTCGGAAACCTTAACGCGGTTTGAACGGCAGGTTTTTTCCTGCATTCCGGACTAGCTTTCTGTTTCTCTTCTTCAAAAGTCTCTTCCAGCCAAGGAGACTTCTCTCTAATTCGTGCAAAAAATGTCTGCACGTTGCTGAAGGGCTTAAACATACTTTGTTCCATCAACATTTTTTCGTTAATTCCGTTATATTTTGGATTATAGTCATTCCTTTTTTCTTTGTCAATCGAATGAGGGCAGTTTATCCCTTATTCGTTAATAATTTTCTATGGGCCAGCATGACCTTAACCAGAGCTAAGATTGGCACGGCTAAAATCAAGCCAGCCACTCCAGCCGCCTTCCCTCCGACAAGCAGGGCAAAGATAATAACAAGCGGATGCAGCTTCAATGTCTTGCCCATGACGATAGGCGATATGACATTGCCCTCGAGAAACTGAAGGACAATAATGATGCAGGCAACTTTAATTGCCATGCTGCCTGAAATCGTTAAGGCAACCAGAATGGCCGGCACTGCTCCTATAAAAGGGCCAAAGTAGGGAATCACATTCGTCACACCAATAATGAAGCTGAGCAAGAGCGGATAATTCATCCCAAACAAGTAAAACAGGATCGCCGCACTCGCCCCGATAATCAAACAGACAAGCAGCTGTCCACGTATATAGCCACCAAGAGAGCTGTCGACATCGGTAAGGAAACGCCTCGTTTGTTCCCGCTTTCTTTCAGGGATGAGCAGGAGTCCTTTTTCAAGCAGCCGCTCGCTGTCCTTTAATAAATAGAAGGAGATGACTGGAATCAAGACAATCAAGATCAATACATCCGACAAGCCGCTTAGAGCCTCAACCAGCACATTGACTGATTCACCAAGTCTCAGTTCCATCGTATTGATGATTGACTCAAGACGGTCATGCAGCCCAAATGGCCAGCCTGTCGTATGGGTATGAAATTTCATAATATACATTCGATATAATTCTGCCATCTCAGGGGCCCGAACGGCGATATCGTTCAATTGATCGACAAAAATGGGGATTCCCTTATATATGCCATAACCCGCCAAACCAAACACAACTAGATAAAGCAGCGTGATTGCTAAACCGCGGTTCATTCCACGAATTTGCAAATAGCCAACAAGCGGGTGAAGCAGATAACTGATGAACGCTCCGAATAAAAAGGGAGAGATTGCCGTCATGGCAATTTGCAGAACAGGCATCCACATAGGCCTGAGCAAATAAAAGACAAACAGCACAATAAATAAAAGCAGAAAGAAGCCTAGCCTGTAAAACCATTTCACTTGTATGTTCATCGTTCCCACCTCTTTACTATTCTTCTAAACGAGCTAGAAAATATGTAAAAAGAGACTTAAAAAAAGACTGCGGCTCCCTAAGGAATGATGCCGCAGTCTAAGCCTTTATAAAATATGTCGTTTGACGAATCGTTTCATTTGCCTTTTGCGTTTTCTGTACATGCCGTTGGACATATTGCCAAAGGCCATGCCCGCTCCAAAGCTAATCATTGAGGATACCATACGGTTCATACGTCAATCACCTCGGGTTCGTCCGCCAAAAATTATAGGCTTATTTGCCGGTCATCTTCACTGAAAAGGTCATCTAAGGAGCTCAGCAATCCATCCTCTTCTACTTGATGGACATGCATGACTCCCTTGCCGATGGAAAGCTCCACAAAGCAATTCCAGCAATAGAATTGATTGACCCCGATCTTTCCAATATCCTTGCTCGCGCAATTTGGGCATTTCATCATTACCTTCACCTCGTTCTTTCAATCAGTCCTTAGGTGTCAGCATGCCCTTTTATTGGAAAAAACATTCAAGAAAATGTCCGGCAATTGCTAGTTTAGCCAGAAGTCATGAAATCATAAGGTGTAACGTTTTCCATTCCAATCATCGGATCTGTCGCAAAAAGACGCTCCTCATACGTCATTTCTGCCATCACTTCCGCATTAAGCGGCATGTCGCCTTGGTCGGCCAGCTGTTGGTTATTGGAATGGCTGTCAGAAGGATTTACTGCTGCAAACCCCTCTTTAAGTTTCTCAAGCAAAGTTGTCTTTCGCTCTTCCTCCCCGCTTTTTGAGACGCCATAACGTAAGGCTTCTTCCTCTCCGCACAGGATGAGGAATTGCTTGCTACGTGTGATAGCCGTATAAATTAAATTTCTTCTCAGCATGCGATGATAGCTCTTGACGACAGGAAGGATAACAATCGGGAACTCGCTCCCTTGTGATTTATGGATGGAGCAGCAATAAGCATGGGTAATTTGATTTAATTCCTGCCGCGTATACTTCGCTTCAATTCCGTCAAAGGAAACATGGATTTGGTCAACCTTATCTTCATTTTCCTTTGCATAAATAATAGCGATGATCTCCCCCATATCTCCGTTAAAGATACCGTTTTCCGGCTGGTTGACAAGTTGAAGCACTTTATCGCCAACCCGGTAAATACTATCCCCGAAGGCTAGCTCCCGCTTTTTCTTTCCATGGTTATCATTCAGAATTTCTTGCAGCAAGACATTCAGCGCATCAATGCCTGCACTTCCTCGGTACATCGGGGCAAGCACCTGAATATCTTTGGAGGCAAAGCCTTTCTTCCGGGCATTCATGACCACCTGCCTGATAACGTCAGCTACCTGATTTGTTTGGCAGGCAAAGAAGGACCGATCCTTTTGAGGCTTACGGATATCTGCTGGAAGCTGTCCCTTCTTAATTGAATGGGCAAGCTGAATAATCGATGAACCATCTTCTTGGCGGAAAATGGATTCAAGCCGGGTCACCGGGATAACAGCCGAGTCCAGCAAATCCTTCAGCACCTGTCCTGGACCGACAGAAGGCAATTGATCCTCATCCCCGACGAGAATCACTTGCATATCATCAGGAATGCACTTAAACAAGTGATTGGCGAGCCATATATCGACCATCGACATCTCATCTACAATTAAGAGCCTGCCCTGAATCGGATTATCCTCGCTCCGCTGCACATCTGACCCATTCCAACCAAGAAGGCGATGAATCGTGACAGCAGGGAGCCCCGTTGATTCCTTCATGCGCTTGGCGGCGCGTCCGGTTGGGGCAGCAAGCACGAAAGGATACGGATGCTCCTTGTCATAATCTTTTGGATTGAGCGATACACCATGCAGTTCGGCATAGAGCTCAACAATTCCTTTAATGACGGTCGTTTTCCCTGTGCCAGGTCCGCCGGTCAAAATCAGCATTGGGGAGTGGAGCGCCTTAAAGATAGCATCCTTTTGCTCCTCTGCATACTCCATTCCAATCCGTTCCTCAAGCTTGCCAAGCTCGAGCAGGAATTCCGACTCAGGGAATTGCTCCTCATAGCCTTCCTGGGACATGATTCGCTTTAGGTTCGTGACGATGCCTTTTTCCGAGAAATACAGGGAAGGAATATAGAAACGCTGCTCTTCCCCAATCAACTTGCCCTCTTCAGAAAGCTGGACTATCTGATCCGTAATCATCTCATAGGTAATCTCGACCTTCTGATTCTTCTCCAGGAGATCTTTCACTCCGACCAGCAAAGGTTCTGCCTCAAGATATGTGTGGCCGTCCTGCATGCAGAATCGGTCCAAAATATAGAGAATCGCCGCCTTGATCCGAGATGGATGGCTTCCTCCAAGCCCGAGCGTCTGCCCAATCTCATCCGCCTTCGCAAAGCCAATGCCTTCAATTGTTTCGACCAATTGATATGGATTGGATTCGATAATAGAAATCGTATCCTGCTTGTATACCTGGTAGATCTTCATGGACAGCTGCGGACCGAAGCCTAAGCCGGATAAGGAAATCATAATTTCCTCTAGTCCTTGATTCGCTGCGAGCGTATCGTATAATTCCTTCGCCTTCTCCCCGCTTAGCTTTGGAATCTGGTCCAAGACTGACGGATTGGCCAAGATTTTGGAAATGGCCTTCTCCCCTAGCTTATCGACAATCAGCTCAGCTGTTTTCTTTCCAATTCCCTTAAACATGGAACCAGATAAATAAGCAATGATGCCATCCTTTGATTCAGGAAGCTCCCGCTTAAAGCTGTCCACGTTGAACTGAAGGCCGAATCTAGGATGCTCCTTCATCTTTCCGTAAAACGTATAGATTTCTTCCTCATGAAGGGCGGGAAAATAGCCTGTAATGACAGCCTCTTTCTCTTCATATGGAATATTCGTATCCTTTACCCTTATGCGGGCTACTGAGTATAAATTTTGTTCATTATGAAAGATGGTGACTAAGTGTGTTCCTTTAATAAAAGGCTTGTCATTGTCCGTAAAGACAAAGGACTCCTGTTCCACTTTCATCATCTCCCATTCAGCTTAATTCTTTCATTTGCTTCAATCCATTTGCCGCAAGCATATGGTCCGGCTGGATCTCAAGCGCCTTTTCGAATAATTCAATTGCCTTATTCACATCTCCCTTAACCCCGCCATAAGCGACACCGAGATTAAAATAGGCATCAGCATGATTCTCATCCACTTCGAGCGTCTTTTTCCATGCCTCAATCGCCATATCATACATTTCTGCCCCCGCAAGCGCCAATCCGTAATGGAATTTTGCTTCCGCATCTGTTTCATTCAGCTCAATGCTGCGCTGGAAGTATGGCAGCGCCAATCGAGGCTGCTCAAGATGCAAGAGACAAAGCCCCAGCATGAACATCGTATCTGCTGACTCCAGACCTTTCTTGATGGCTTGCTCATAGCAATCCTTTGCCTTCAGCAAATCATCCTGATCATAATAAATGCCGCCTAGACCGTAATACGCTGTTGCTGCCTGCGGATCAAGCTCGATGGCTCTTTCGAAAAACTTGATGGCTCTTTCTGTATCATTCATGGATGCTAGTACATTTCCAAAATTGATATAGCCGATGGGATCTTTTGGATTTTCTTCTATCATTTCACCAAAGATTTTGGCTGCTTCCTCCATTTTACCTTGTTCCATATATTGAATTGCTAATTGATTTTTATCCATTGCTGTTGTTCACTCCTACTATTCTTACGATAATGAATGCCAATAGTATACCATAAAGGGCCTAACTCTTTCCCTCAATCCATCAACAAGTGTTCTCCATGTTCTCTTTTCATCGAATAAGGGTATAAATTCAGTGTAACTTTCAACATAGGAGGACTACACAATGAGGAAACTAATCATCATTATCCTAACCGTATTCGCCATCGCCGGCATTGGATACGGCTTGTATGCCTATCAATTTGATGCAGACTTAAAGCCTGCTAACGAGAAGTCTATCATCGCACTTGGGGACTCCTTAACCTATGGGATTGGAGACAAAACGGAGCAAGGCTATATCGGCCAGCTGCAGAAAAAGCTCAATCAGCAAAGCGACTATTCGTTCACTATTCGTAATTTTGGGATACCCGGTCAGGAATCAAGCGACTTACTTAAACAATTGGATTCCATGAAGGTCAATGAAACCTTTAACGAGGCGGATTGGGTCATTGTATACATAGGAACAAATGATTTACGCGTCGCCACAGGCGGCAACTTCCAGACCATCTCCAAAAAGGCAATCGCCCAAAAGAAAGAACAGTATACGAAAAATATGGAGGAAATTTTGCCTGCGATCCGTGGATTCAATTCTTCCGTCCCCATTATTGTTGTCGGTCTTTATAATCCATTCCAGCAGAGCGAAAGGCTCAATGAGATTGTGAGTGATTGGGATGATTCCATCCAAGAAATCACCGAGCATCATGAAGATACATACTTCATTCCGACAAATGATTTATTTACGGATAAAAATAAAGAAGACTATTTTAGTGATGCCCTTCATCTAAACCATAAAGGCTATAAATTGATTGCTGACCGCATCGGCAATTATATGGAGGAAGAAATGCAATAATAGCAAAAGTTAAGGTTGGGACATAACTAGATTTGCAGTGCCCAAAAAATATTGTATAAAATTTCATTAAACGAAAGGCTTAGTTGATCTAAAGCGTTGATTTACGTTGCAGGTGGTTGCGCACCTAGGGCGGTCGGGGAGCCTCCTCGAGTGCTTGTTCGCATCTGCGGGTTCTCCCCTGTCCGCTAATCTAAACAAGGAGTCAACCGTCTGAAACGTTAATCACCGATATTCTAATAACACTATATATCTATAACGGAACTAAACTAAAAACCGAACTATTTTAATAGCGTAACTCAAAATATTCGGTTTTTTAGTTGTTGGAAACCTGCCGCCCCTCTTTCCATTCTTATCCATATCACTTCATACCCGGATTTCCGTTACCCTTATAATTCCCCCCTCTGCTGTCATCAAATAGCCCATAGAAAGATATATAAATCCCGCAGATACCAAACATTATTCAAGGAAGCTGTCCAACCGTCTCTTTGGTTTCAGCGCCACATACCATGAAAACTAACCCTTTCGTTTAACAGAGCCTAAAAAACACGAGGTCTTGGCATGCTGTCCAATTCCTCGTGTTTTTCTTTTCGTTTATTTCACCGCGCTTGGGTCTTATCCTTTTCTACATGGCGCAGGATAGCCTTTACGATTTCATTAATGAGAATCGTCACCAAGGCACAGCCGAAAACAAGCAGCCATTCTTTAAAGCCAATCGTTTCTAATTTAAGTAAATTGGCAACTGGCTCAATATAGACGATAGCAATCTGCAGGATGACCACACCGATGACAGACGCATTCAAATAGCGATTATGGAATAATTCTGTCTTCCAGATTGGATCGCGCAAATGCCGGACATTAAAGACCTGGATATAGCTGATAAAGGTTAAGGCCATAAAGGCAATCGTCTGAGCATAACGTAATTGATAATCTGTCAACTCCTTGAAGTGGACATCAAAGATGGAATCGAATCCACCTGCCCACTGAACACCGACCAAGAAGGCCAATAAAGCAGAGAATCCAATTAAGAGACCGTTCATAATCATGAAGTAGACGGCGTTTCTCGTAAATATCCCTTCCTTTTTCGGTCTTGGCTTTTCATCCATCACATGCCTGTTTGTGTCTACACCGAGGGCAAAGGATGGAATGGAATCTCCCACAAGGTTCAGCCAAAGAATATGAATCGTCAAAAGCGGGGTCGGCCAACCTAAGAGAATGGCAAATAACAGAACAAGCACTTCCCCGAAATTACTGGTGACAAGGAAGAGAATTGATTTACGGATATTGGCAAAGATATTCCTGCCTTCTTCAACCGCCTTGATTATGGTCGTGAAATTATCATCCATTAGCACCATATCAGAAGCACCCTTTGCTACATCGGTGCCACCGTCCCCCATTGCAACTCCAATATCCGCCTCTCTTAAGGAAGGTGCATCATTCACACCATCTCCGGTCATAGAAACAATATGACCATTTTCCTTGAAGGCACGGACAATCTGGACCTTATGCTCAGGTGAGACACGAGCGAATACACGTGTCTCCTTTGCCGCTTCCTTCAATTCCTCACTCGACATTCTATTCAATTGTGCACCCGTGATAACCTGATTATTATCCGGTGCAACAATACCAAGCATACGAGCTATCGCGACCGCTGTCTGAGGGTGATCGCCTGTAATCATCGTGACTTCTATTCCCGACCGATGGGCTCTTGCAATTTGCTCCTTCACCTCGGGCCGCGGAGGATCCATAAGACCCACAAATCCTAGAAGAATCATCTCATTTTCAATTTCATCATCATTTATGTTATGTATATCCGGTTCACTAATGGGCTTAATGGTTACGGCCATGACGCGCAGCGCCTTTTGTGACATACCGAGAACAGCCTGATCAATGATAGCCAAATCTTCTTTTGTTAGTTCCTTCACATTATTGCCCAGCTGAATTTTCGTAACCCGGGGCAGTAAGACATCAACCGCACCTTTCGTAATCGCCAAATAACCGCCTTCATAATGATGAATGGTTGTCATCCGCTTCCGGTCTGAATCGAAGGGAATTTCAGCAACCCTTGGATATTGTTCTTCAAGCTCCTGCTTTTCCTCTCCATTCTCATGAGCTGCCTTGACAAAGGCTATCTCAGTCGGATCGCCGGTTTCCTCCGGATAAAAGGTGGCGTCTGAACAGAGCGCGAGCATTCTCACAAGCTCTTTATCATCCTCCTCATAAGGATCTTCAACGGTTCTAGCCTGAAGATTAACGAAGCGTTCAACGACCTGCATCTTGTTCATCGTTAATGTGCCGGTCTTATCTGAACAAATCATACTCACAGAACCAAGTGTCTCAACTGCCGGCATTTTACGTACGATGGCCTTTTGCTTGATTAGTCTTCTGACCCCAAGAGCAAGAACAATAATGACCATCGTTGGCATACTTTCCGGCATGGCAGAAACAGCGAGGCTTGTGGCAATCAAGAACATCTCGCCAGGGTCCCTGCCTTGAAATAACCCAATGACAAAAAGGCCAAGACATAAGAGAATGGCATAAAGACTCAATTTCTTTCCGAGCTTATCCATGTTGATTTGCAGAGGGGTTTTATTGGTATCTTCCTCATGAAGCATAGCGGCAATCTTCCCGACCTCTGTTTGGAGACCTGTTGCAACCACGATTCCAACTCCGCGGCCATTCGTAATTTGGGTCGACATGAAGGCCATATTTTGATAATCACCGAGAGCGAGATCTGGTGAATCCATCTTCCATTTCTCATCTTTCAGAACCGGCAAGCTTTCCCCTGTTAGAGCAGATTCCTCAATCTCAAGGGAATGTGATTGGAATATTCTGATATCTGCCGGCACGGTTCTGCCTGCTTCCAGCAAGACTAAATCTCCCGGAACGAGCTGTGCCGCATCCACTTCTTTTACATGACCGCTTCGTCTAACAAGTGCTTTCGGTGAAGCGAGCCGTTTTAATTCCTCTAATGCACCTTCGGCTTTTTTCTCCTGAATGACGCCAATAAACGTATTCACAATAATGACAAACAATATAATGAGCGCATCACTCGGCTCCCCGACAATGAATGATACAACACCTGCTGCCATAAGGATGTAATTCAGCGTATTGTTCACTTGAGTCCAAATCATCTTCAGCAGGCTGTCCTTCTTCTCTGTCCCAAAATCATTTGGTCCATAAATGGCTGTTCGTTCAGCAGCATCTGTGTCAGTCAGTCCATCTTCAGTATTCGCTGCAAAGCGACTGAGCACCTGCTCCTTGGATAAAGCATATTCATACAGGTTCTTCTCCATCTCACTCACCCACATTATTTTATATGTATAATCAGCAATGAGCCTGCCCCGCTTGGAACAGACTCATTGCTTTGTATTTAATTACCCTACGTAATCTAATTTTACACCTTTTTTGTAGATTTCATCAATTGTTCCACCACCAAGGCATACTTCACCATCATAGAAAACGACCGCTTGACCAGGGGTAACCGCACGGATTGGCTCAGCAAAGATGACTTCTGCACGCTGGTCATCCAATACACGCACTGTCACTTTATTATCCGGCTGACGATAACGGAATTTCGCTGTACAGCTGAATTCATCTCCGGCTTTGCGAGGAGAAATCCAATTCAGCATAACCGCTTTAATTGAATCGGAATACAGGCTGTCATGATGGAAGCCTTGCTCCACATAAAGGACATTATTCTTTAAATCCTTGCCAACAGCAAACCATGGCTCGCCGCTTCCACCGATGCCAAGGCCGTGACGCTGTCCGAGCGTGTAGTACATGAGGCCTTCATGACTCCCTTTCAGCTCGCCGTCCATCGTCCGCATTTCGCCTGGCTTCGCTGGCAGGTACTGGCCGAGAAATTCCTTGAAATTCCGCTCCCCAATGAAGCAAATGCCGGTTGAATCTTTCTTCGTTGCCGTCGGCAGACCAGCTGCCAAGGCAATTTCACGAATCTTCGGCTTATCGTACTCTCCGATTGGGAACATGACCTTGCTTAATTGTTCTTGTGTCAATTGGTTAAGGAAGTACGTTTGATCCTTGTTGGAATCTAATCCACGGAGCATTTTGTATTCCCCGTCCTCATAGACAACACGGGCATAATGGCCTGTTGCTAAATAATCCGCGCCAAGGCTCATCGCATGTTCAAGGAAAGCCTTAAATTTAATTTCTTTATTACACATGACATCCGGGTTCGGTGTACGTCCAGCTTTATATTCTTCAAGGAAGTATGTGAACACCTTATCCCAGTATTGCTTTTCAAAATTGACTGCATAGTAGGGAATTCCGATATGGTTGCAGACACGGATGACATCCTCATAGTCCTCCGTCGCTGTGCACACGCCAAATTCATCGGTATCGTCCCAGTTTTTCATGAAAATTCCTACTACGTCATAGCCTTGCTCTTTTAAAAGATAGGCTGCAACTGAAGAATCCACACCACCGGACATTCCTACAACGACTCTTGTTTCCGCTGGGGATTTCATATATTTCACCTCTAACTATTTATCTCGCTAAACGATTGGCTACTTTAATCGCTGTTAAGGCAGCTCGTTCGATTTCTTCCGTCGTATTATTCAGCCCGAAGCTGAAGCGGATGGAGTTTTTTGTTCTCTCTGATTCTTTGCCGAACATCGCTACCAGTACGTGAGATGGCTCAATGGATCCCGCTGTGCAAGCAGACCCGCTTGACACAGCAATACCTGCCAAGTCCAAATTGACTAGGAATGCTTCGACACTTACACCCGGGAAGCTGATATTCAAAATATGAGGAAGAGACTCATCCAAGGTACCATTGATGGCAAATTCAATTCCTGATTCCTCGAGCAAACGAATCATTATTCCTTTAAATGTCTTGTACATGGCTGTCTTTTCCGCAGCTGTCTGCTGGATAATCTCAGCAGCCTTTGCAAAACCCGCCGCGCCGGCTACATTTTCCGTACCAGCCCGGCGCTTGCGCTCTTGTTCACCACCGAACAATAATGGCTTAAAGGGAATGCCTTTCCTTGCATACAGGAATCCGATGCCCTTTGGCCCATTGATCTTATGAGAAGAAACACTCATGAAATCAACACCAAGCTCCTTCACATCAATCGGAACGGCTCCATAGGCTTGTACGGCATCTGTATGAAAGAACGCTTGATGGTCTTTAAGCAGTCTTCCAATCTCCCTGATTGGCTGCAAGGTGCCGACCTCATTATTGCCATACATGATGGTTACAAGAATGGTATCGTCTCTTAACGCTTGCTTTACCGAATCAACGGATACCCTTCCAAGCTCATCAACCGGCAAATAGGTCACATCAAACCCATGCTTTTCAAGCTCCTCGCATGTATGAAGCACGGCATGATGCTCAATCTCACTTGTGATAATATGATTTCCTTTATCTCTTAACGCCTGGACAGCACTGAAAATCGCAGAATTATCTGCTTCCGTTCCGCCGCTCGTAAAAATGATCTCATCAATGGATGCTCTGATACTGTCAGCAAGCACCTTTCTTGAATCATCCATTCTCTTTCTTGCAGCCCGTCCAAATTGATGGATACTGGATGGGTTTCCAAATGTATCATTCATCACATCCGTCATCACACGGATAGCCTCTGGATGCATCGGTGTAGTTGCTGCATGATCAAGATATATCGTTTCCAATGGCCGATACCTCCTTGCCACACTGTTTACTTTATTCCTATAGCGTTGTGATGGAAGCCAACTAACCATCCGCCAAGGGTCTGATCTCGGGAGCGGCAGATGATTTCATTCACCGCTGGATTGATTCTCTCCTAGTTGATTAACAGGGAAAGCTTGGATTGGCTATCTATCATTAAATGTAGAACATATAAGATTCTGTTTCTCCGCCATCCGGGTCATAGGAGGCTAAATCTGCCAAGGTCGTATTATCGAGCACATCTTTTACGGCATCACGGATTTTTATCCATAGCTGCCGTTTAACCGGCTCTTCTTCCTCTATACCCTCAACAGGCGTGATAGGTCCTTCGAGTACCCTGATGACATCTCCAGCTGTAATCTCGTGCGGATCCTTTGTTAATTTATAGCCCCCATAAGCTCCTCTCACACTTTTCACGAGTCCCGCATTTCGAAGCGGTGTGACGAGCTGCTCTAAATAGTGTTCAGAAAGCTCATTGGCTTGGGCGATTGATTTCAGGGAAGTCGGGCCTTCTCCATGCCTTTTCGCTAAATCAATCATTATGGTCAGTCCGTATCTTCCTTTAGTGGAAATTTTCATGGTCCTAGCACCTCTAGCCTAATAGATTCTCCCAAAAGTATACCATACATTAAATCATTGCCTCATATCAATGCTTCACGATGGGTTTTTAAAAAAGTTTTTTCCTTTCTATTATGACAGATAATCAGCTTTTGTAGACTTTTTATATATTTCAGGCATTTATCGATGCAAAATAAAAATTTCATAAAGGAAATACCTCCCTCTTTCCAGAATTTCTTTAACATAACGGTTATTAAAGGAGTGATTGTAATGGCTAAATCCCTTTTCAAAGGACTGGAGGGTATCTTCATTCCGGTTAAGGACCCAGTTGAATCAATGATTTGGTATGAGGAGATACTCGGATTTAAGCGAATCTACCACGAAGAGGACGCTGCCGTAATGAAGATAGACGAACAAGCCCAGACAGTCGTCTGTCTTGTCAAAGCCCACGAACACCTGGCAATGAGCTTTCCGGATAATTCCTTTGGGGTCGGCAAGTATTATAACTTTATCCCCTCAGGCCCGATTGAAGATATATATCGCTCATTGAAGGCATTGAATGTCCGTACAGGTGCATTGGGAGGTGATGGAGAAACCCGCTTTTTCACCTTTTATGACCCGGACGGCAATCCCCTGGGCGTATGCCAATAACCCCCTTTCCCAGCTCGAACTTAATCTATGGGAAATCAGTCTTTTTACAGCTATAATAAGAAAAGCTACTTATGATTAATGGGGGTTATCGATTTGAACGGAGAACCACTAGCCTACCGCATGCGGCCGAAAAACCTAGATGAAATTATCGGACAAAAAGAAGTCATCGGCAAACAAACGAGCCTCTACCGCATGATCAAAAACGGACATGTACCATCCATGCTTCTATATGGGGACCCCGGTATTGGAAAAACATCGATTGCTTTTGCGATTGCAGGCGAGACGAAAATTCCCTTCATCGCCTTGAATGCGACAACCGCCGGCAAGAAGGATATAGAGGCTGTTGTGGAAGAAACACATTTAACCGGTAAGGTAATCTTATTCCTTGATGAGATTCACCGTTTCAATAAAGCACAGCAAGACTACCTGCTCCCTCATGTTGAGCGGGGAGACATTATCCTCATTGGTGCTACGACCGAAAACCCATTTCACGATGTCAATCCCGCAATCAGGAGCCGATGCGGGCAAATCAAGCAGCTCACCCGTCTCTCGACAAATGAAGTGATTGAATTATTGCAGCGGGCTTTGCAGGATGAGAAAAATGGTCTTGGCAAGCTGGACATCAAAATTTCGGAGGAGCAAATTGAAATGATTGCCGCCCAGTCAAATGGGGATGCAAGAAAATCCCTGACCTTGCTGGAATCGGTGATCTATTCCTCTCCGAAGGATATGAATACTTATGTTGTAGATGATGAAACAATCCATGATTTGGGCGGCAATATCGGGGTTTACGGGGATAAGAAAGGCTCAAACTTTTATAATTTGCTATCGAGCCTGCAAAAGAGCATCCGGGGAAGCGATGTTCATGCAGCTCTCTATTATCTCGCCCATTTGCTTGAGACAGGAGACTTAGTTGCCGTGAACAGGCGGCTTTTAGTCATTGCTTATGAGGATATTGGACTAGCAAACAGCGCGGTCGGCAACAATGTCCTTGCCGCGGTGACCGCAAGTGAACGGCTGGGCCTGCCGGAAGCACGCATTCCGCTTGCCGTAGCTGTCGTTGAAATGTGCCTCTCCTCCAAGTCAAATTCTGCCTATAAAGCACTTGATGCAGCTATTGCAGATATACGGGCCGGCCATGTCGGTGAGATTCCAAAGCATCTCCGCGATGCCCATTATGCAGGAGCGAAGGAGCTTGGCCATGTCGGCTATAAGTATCCGCATGATTATCCAATCGGAACATTCGGCGGCTGGGTCAATCAAGAGTACCTACCGCATAACTTAAAGGATAAGAAATATTATGAACCAATTGAGTCCGGTGAAGAGAAGCGGCTTGCAGCCATCTATGAGCGGCTCGAGGAATTTAAGAAGAAGAAATAAGGAAAGCGCCTCAGAAATAAGCTGAGGCGCTTTCTTTATTCATGAATGATTCGGCATATTGGCAACTGTCCCTCCATCTACCAAAATATCTGTTCCAGTGATATAGGAGGCTTTATTGCTTACGAGAAATTCAATAACAGAGGCCATTTCAGCCGGCTCTCCTTCTCTGCCAAGCGGCGTTCTCTTTAGCATGAGTTCCATTTGCGGCTGCTTAGATGCCTCCTGCCGTCCCATCGGCGTATTGATTGTGCCAGGGGAAAGCGAGACAATCCGCGCTCCCTTTTGTCCCCAATCCCATGCCTGATCCTCAACGAGGAGGATTACACCAAGCTTTGATAAGCTGTAAGCTGCTCCACTGTCGCCCTGTGTAAATCGTTCCAGCTTCTCAACCACATCAGGCAATAACGGTTTCTTCAATAATTCTGTGTAAGGCCCCTCCTTCGGCACCATATGGCCGCTCATGGATGAAATACAAACGGCAGTCGAACCCTTTGCTGCAATCGGGAGGAACCCATCTAATAATTGACCGGTTCCAACAAGGTTGACCTCAGTGATACGCTTTGAGTCAGCCATCGTTGGTGAAAGCCCTGCCGTATGGATAAGCGCCTTGAAATCCCCTAAAGAGGCGGTCTTCTGTACAAGCGCCTCCACCTGCTCAGGCGAGGTAATATCGACAGTCAAGCAATGTACATCCGTAATTCCCTTATCCGCGAGTTCTGCCTTTGTTTCTGCAAGCCGCTCCTCAGATATATCCGCCAATAACACCGTTCCTTTTTTGCCCACAAGCCTTGCTGTCGCTTTTCCCATACCGCCGGTTCCGCCTGTGATTACGTAAACATCTTTCATTAGAAATCCCCTGCTTTCTTTAAAAGAAGTTTCTTTCGATTTACGCAGTATTTCTTCCTTCAATTCCATCATATTGTACTTGTTCAGGGGCTGCAAATGGAATGGAGCGTTTACTCTTCCATTTATTTATACCTAACAAAAAACGTCCCATCCAGCTAGACTTTCCAGCTGGATGGGACGTTCTCGTTTATGCATGCTGCAATAATTTATGAACAGATGCTTTCACTTTTTCCAAACCTTCAGCAATGATTTCCTCGGCTTTGGAAGGATCCGCATTATGACCCTCAATAATCACCTCATCTTCGAGCTTCATGCCGAACATGTTGATGACATGGTGTACATAGTTAGCAGCCATTTCAAGAGGTGCCATTTCAGGAGTAGAATATACCCCGCCTCTGGCGCATAGAATAACAGCTTTTTTATTCCCAAGCAGACCCTCTAGCTGGCCTTTCTCATTATAGCGGAATGAAAAGCCTGCTTCGAAAATATAGTCAAAGAATGTGTGCAGCCGTGCTGGAATCGTTAAATTCCATAATGGGAAGGCGAATACAATGGTATCCGCAGCCGCGACTGCCTCTTTTGCTTTTTGTTTTGCAGCTAACAGGCGTTCCTCTGCCTCTGTTAGCGCTTCTTTATTTTGAAGTTTGCCTATGGCAGTGAACAGCTCCTGTCCAAAGTATGGCATATCTTCAGCAAACACATCGAACTCTGCAACATTTATATTGGATGCTTTCGCTTCCGCTATATATGTCTCATACATTTTTGTTGATATTCCATCTGGACGATTATTGGCTTTGATAACTAATACGTTCATGATGATCTCCTCCTAGATGAATGGGTGTCTCAGTAATGAGTTTCATTCTATTTTGTCCATATTCCTGTGCCATCCTATAGCTCTCCTATGGAATGTGAGAAAATATATGGAACAAGGTAACATATTACCACCCTTGTAGTGGTATTGCAGGAATTATGCTCAAAAAGCATAAAAAGAGCAAAACAAAAAGCTCTGTCAACATTTACAGAGCTTTTCATTTATCTATTCGTTAATCATTTACTCGGTTTAATTTAATATCCTTCAATGCCACTTTGACAACCCAGCTTGCTGCAATTAATCCTGCTGTGGAGGGGACAAAGGCATTTGATGAAGGCGGGAATTTCGCTTTGCGGATTTCTGCATCCTGATTTCCAACCTCTTTAGTGACATCGATTTTTGGCACAATTGGGCTCTCATCTGAGAAGATGACTGGAATTCCTTTATGAATGCCTTCTTTTCTCAGCTTTGTCCGGATGACCTTCGCTAATGGGTCTGTATGCGTCTTGGAGATATCTGCGATTTGGAATCTTGTCGGGTCCATCTTATTGGCCGCACCCATACTTGAGATCATCGGAATGCCTCGCTTTAAGCACTCCTTCATTAGATGGATTTTGTAAATAATCGTGTCAGAGGCATCAATGATAAAGTCCGGCTTCTGTGCAAAGAACTCCTCATACGTTTCCTCTGTATAAAACATCTTCAAAGCCACGACATCACACTCAGGATTGATTTCCAGAACACGCTTCTTCATCGCATCGACCTTTTGCTGGCCGACCGTTGATAAGAGGGCATGAATCTGACGGTTGACATTAGTAATATCGATATCATCCTTATCCACTAAAATCAGGCGCCCTACACCGGAACGCGCTAATGCTTCAACCGCAAACGAGCCAACTCCTCCAATCCCAAGAATGGCGACAGAGGTATTTTTTAATGTTTCAAGTCCGTCTTTGCCTATGGCAAGCTCATTTCGTGAAAATTGATGCAGCATAAGTACATTTCACTCCAATATATATTAATTTCTTTTCTCTTTTCCTTGTTAGCTTATTCTAAACATCATGATAACTTCCAAAACGGCAATCCTGCCATTCTTTTATCTCACAGATAGCCAGATAAAATCATATCATATTTTACAGATAGGTTTAAATGTATTTATGATAAAAAATAAAAATCCGCCTTGCGAAATGGCAAAGCGGAAATAATAGAAAACGTATGTACAGACGTCCCGACATGTGCCGTTTGATGCCTGATGCTTTGGCCCGCCCTCGGCAGGTGGGTGTCCTGTTCCGTTATGTTACAAGTCCCCTCAGACAAGGCATTTGTGCAAACGGTAAACGCCGGACTCCCGTTAAAAGAAATGTTCGGTCAAAACAATAAGGTTGCATAACGTACACTTCAGGACGTCCTTTAATATAATTAAATTTTATCAGAATTATCTTAGTTTTTCAAGGTAGATTCCTTTTTCGTGACCTTTAGACTAAGTTCTTCAAGCTGGCTTTCAGACACCTCACTAGGTGCTTTTGTCAGCATACAGCTTGCACTTGCTGTTTTCGGGAATGCAATGGTATCGCGAAGGTTTGTGCTTCCGGAAAGAAGCATTACCAAACGGTCAAGACCAAGGGCGATTCCGCCATGTGGAGGTGTGCCATACTCGAAGGCCTCCATAAGGAATCCAAATTGCTCATTTGCTTCCTCTTTCGTAAATCCTAGGGCTTCAAACATCTTCTCCTGGATGTCGCGTTCGAAAATACGCAAGCTTCCGCCGCCTAGCTCATAGCCGTTTAAGACAAGGTCATAGGCTTGGGCTTTTACATCGATTGGATTTTCATCAAGCATTGGCAAATCCTCACGTACCGGCATAGTAAATGGATGGTGGGCAGCATAGTATCTGCCTTCCATGTCATCATATTCGAATAATGGCCAGTCAGTCACCCAAAGGAAGTTGAACTTGCTTTCATCGATTAATTTCAGCTCTTTACCAAGCTTCACACGAAGCGCTCCGAGGGAATCAGCTACGATTGATTTTTTGTCAGCAACAAAGACTAGTAAATCGCCAGCAACAGCTTCCGTTGCCTCAATCAATGCTTTTCCTTCTTCATCTTGGAAGAATTTCGCAATCGGACCTTTTAAGCCTTCTTCCTCCATCTTCATCCACGCAAGACCTTTCGCACCATAGCGGCCGGCAAATTCTCCTAAAGCATCAATATCTTTTCTAGAGTAATTCGCCGCAGCTCCTTTGATGTTAAGGGCTTTTACCTCTCCGCCGTTTGCAACAGCTGAAGCAAATACCTTGAATCCAGAATCCTTGACTAGTTCACTTAAGTCAATCAGTTCCATGCCGAAACGTGTATCTGGTTTATCAGAGCCGTATCTGCCCATTGCGTCCTTATACGTTAAGCGTGGAAGTGGGAGGGTGATCTCAACGCCTTTGACTTCCTTCATCACTTTCTGCATCATACGCTCAGTCATGTTCATGATATCCTCTTGGCTCATGAAGCTTGTTTCAATATCAATTTGCGTGAATTCCGGCTGGCGATCTGCACGAAGATCCTCATCACGGAAGCAGCGAGCAATTTGGTAATAGCGTTCAAAGCCGGAGACCATCAATAATTGCTTAAAGATTTGAGGAGATTGCGGCAATGCATAGAATTCTCCTTCATGCACACGGCTTGGTACCAAATAATCACGTGCTCCCTCTGGTGTGCTCTTTGTCAGAATGGGTGTTTCAATATCCAAGAATCCTTCTGAATCTAAGAAATCACGAATGGCTTTGGTTGTCTGATGTCTCATCTTAAAGGTCTCGAACATCGCGGGACGACGCAAGTCTAAATAGCGGTATGCTAAGCGAATATCCTCTGAAGCATCCGTTTTGTCCGTAATGGAAAACGGGGGTGTCTTCGCTTCATTCAAGATGGTCACTTCAGACGCGAGAATTTCAATGGCACCTGTTTTTAAGTTTTTGTTGACAGTACCACCTTCACGGGCAATAACTTTACCTGTTACGCTAAGGACATATTCACTTCTGATTTTTTCCGCTGTACTGAGCGCTTCAGGTGAGGCATCCGGATTGAAGACAACCTGGACAATCCCTGTACGGTCACGAAGGTCAATGAAAATCAGCCCGCCAAGGTCTCTTCGCTTTTGTACCCATCCTTTGATTGTGATAACTTCTCCAATAGCTTTCTCTGGCACTTCGCCACAAAAATATGTTCTCCCAAACATCCTTCTTCCTCCTCAAATAGACCCAAGTTTAGATTGTAATACTGTCACAAGCTCAGTGAGAGCAATGGTTTGCTGCTCGCCGCTTTCCATATCTTTCAAGGCAATTTGCTGTTCCTTCAATTCATCTTCACCAAGGACAGCCACATATTTGGCTTGTACACGGTCAGCTGCTTTGAATTGCCCTTTTGCCTTACGCCCTGAATAATCCTTCTCTGCTGAAATGCCATTCAAGCGAAGGTCATTGACAAGCTTCACAGAATAATCCTGTGCCGCTTCTCCTAAGGAGACGACAAAGCAGTCAACTTTCTTCTCAATCGGCAATTCAACTTTCTCTGCTTCAAGAGCTGAGAGCAGACGCTCGATGCTGAAGGCGAATCCGATTCCAGGCGTTTCAGGACCGCCCATTTCTTGAACCAACCCATTGTACCGGCCGCCTCCGCAAAGGGTTGTAATAGCACCGAAGCCCTCTGAATCAAGCATGATTTCAAAGGCAGTATGATTATAATAATCAAGTCCTCGAACCAAGGTTGGGTCAACCGTATACTCAATGCCAATTTCATCTAGGTATCCAGTTACCTTCTTGAAATAGGTCAATGATTCCTCATTTAAGTAATCAATAATAGCCGGCGCCGTTTCCATCAACTCATGATTGCGGTCCTCCTTGCAATCAAGGATACGAAGCGGGTTGCGCTCAAGCCTGTTTTTGCAATTAGAGCAGAACTCGCCAATGCGCGGCTCAAAGTGTTTAATCAAGGCTTCCCGATGCTTTGTCCGGCTTTCTTTATCCCCAAGGCTGTTAATGACAAGCTTTGTATTCTTTAAACCAACCTTCTTGTAAATATTCATTGCAAGTGAGATTACTTCTGCATCAATTGCCGGATCTGAGCTTCCAAGTGCCTCCACGCCAAATTGGACGAATTGGCGGAATCGGCCTGCTTGCGGACGCTCATAGCGGAACATTGGTCCATTATAATAAAGCTTAACCGGCTGAACGGCGTTTCCGTGCATTTTGTTGCCGACAAAGGAACGAACGACCGCTGCCGTACCTTCCGGTCGAAGGGTTAAACTTCGATTCCCCTTATCGGTAAATGTGTACATTTCTTTTTGTACGATATCTGTTGTATCCCCCACGCCCTTTTCGAACAGCTCTGTGCTCTCAAAGATTGGTGTGCGGATTTCCTGATATTGATACAGGTCACATAGTTCCTTCGCCACCCGTTCAATATACTGCCATTTTTCTGATTCGCCAGGAAGAATATCCTGAGTTCCCCTTGGAATTTGAACAGCCATCTGAAACTTCCTCCTTAATTTACTCTCTATCCTAATTCCCTAATGGAATGAAAAGGTATTTTTAGGTAAAATAAAAAACAACCCCCATCCCATGCAATATGCAAGGGACGGGAGTTGTTACCCGCGGTGCCACCCTAGTTGGAGACATAAAAGCCTCCCCACTTTAACAGTTAACGCCTGTGAACGTTCAACCCCTACTAGATACGTGATTTTTCAGGGAGAATCCTACGGTGTGTTCGTTCATTAAGGCACATGTAGAAACGTTTTCAGCCCAGGGCGTTTCCTCTCTTTTCATGTGGGATCAAAATTACTCTTCACCATCATTGGAATTGATTTATTATGTATTTTTATTTAATTAATATTACGAAGTAAAAGTTCCTTTGTCAACCTTTATGAGCGCCCTAATTTCTTTTTTAACTGTTTCACATCGCGGACCGATAATCCAAATTCAGAGGCAAGCTCTACCATTGAATTATGCTCCTCCTTTACCAAAAAATCATGAAAGTCCACACCAAAGAGCTGATTATCTACATTCTGAGCCAAAAAGGCTTTGTCACTATGTCTTGTCATCTATATGCACTCCTTAAACATTATGTTCAATCTTTCGTAGCCTTTATCAGTATTCCCGAAAAGATAGCGAACCTTTCAGGTGATTTCAAAAAATGCACGAATCCTGTCAAGTAAATAGACAAAACGTCCATCAGCCATGGTTGAATCAGGTAAATTAGAAACGAAAGGATGAGCATAAGATGAGAAAGCTCAATCGAAAGACGGGGCTAATCGCCCTGACCTTACTTTTGTCTCAAACCGCCCTAATGCCAACAGCCTTCACTAAGCAAAATGAGGTTATCGTCAAGGACAGCCTGATTAATGTCAGAAGCGGAGCAGGTCTTGATTATCCAATCGTCGCGAAAGTGGAGGAAGGGAACCGTTTTACGGTTCTAGAGCGTAAAGGAGAATGGCTCAAAATTCAGGTGAATGATGAGAAGAACGGGTGGGTCGCAGAATGGCTCGTGACTGCCAAAGGCGAGAACTCGGAACAGGAATCAGTCTCTACTTCAGGGACCATCACTGCTGAAGGATTACGATTGCGCAAAGGTCCTGGAACCAGTTATCCCATTGTAAGTGTCCTTTCCAAGGATACCAAGGTCGAGGTTACAGGCCAGTCTGGCTCATGGGTTGAAATTCAAGCCGGTTCTAGTATTGGATTTATTTCAGAGGAGTATATCCGAATGGATTCTGCCGATCATACAATAGGCACCATTACCGCAGACTCTGTTCATTTGCGAAGTGGCCCTTCCCCCACCGCAGAAATACTCGGCAAAATCAAAAAGGGCTCATCTGCTGAGATCATAAACGCGGAAAATGGATGGACAAATATTCAGTATCAAGGACATTCTTACTGGATTAGCAGCCAATATATCAACAAAAGAAAGGCCGACTCCCGCAGCGGGAAATTGAGTATAGAAATTACTGCTTCTTCCCTGCATGTCCGCTCTTCTCCTAAAATGAGCTCACATGTCATCGGCTCGGTAAAGAAAGGAAATACATATAAGGTGCGGAGGACAGATGGCCGTTGGTATGAAATTATGCTTGAGGATGGACAAAAGGGATGGATTGCCTCCTGGTATGCTAAACCACTGGATAATAAGACAAGCCCAAAAAGAAAAAAAGAGGCCGGCAAGCAAATCACCATCACCCGTGACAAGATTAATATTCGGACAGGCCCTGGAACAAATCAGCCGATTGCAAAGCAAGCAAACTTGGGAGACTCCTATAAGTTAATCGGGATGAAAGATAACTGGGCCGAGATTGAACTGAGTGATGGAAGCTCTGGCTTTATCGCAAATTGGCTTTTATCTTCTGATTCAAAGGTACGTCCAGCATCTGCTGTACAGGCTGGGTCCCTAACTGGAAAATTGATTGTTCTTGATGCAGGACATGGCGGGATGGACAGCGGTGCCATCGGAACAAGCGGCCTTTTTGAAAAACAGCTGACTCTAAGGACTGCTCTTCTGCTGTCATCAAAGCTTAAACAGCAAGGAGCCAGTGTACTTCTCACACGCGGCGGCGATCAATATATCTCCTTAAGTGACCGTGCTCACCTTGCCAACCAGCAGGATGCAGACGCCTTTATCAGCATCCATTATGACAGCGCAGCAGATATCGGAGCTGGCGGAATCACAACCTACTATACGCATGGGCATCAGCTGGAACTCGCCTCCCACATTCAGCATAGCCTGCTGACAAACAGCCAGTCACAGGACAGAGGCGTGAAGCAGGCAAGCCTCCGGGTATTACGTGAGAATAAGCGCCCTGCTGTCCTCGTTGAATTAGGTTATATCAGTAATCCAGCTGAAGAATCACTTCTTCACACAGCCCGCTATCAAGAGCTGGTCACTAACGGTCTTTTAAATGGTCTCAAGAGCTTTTTAAATAAATAATAAAAGAGCAAAGGCTTGTGCCTTTGCTCTCTTTTTCATTTACTCTCCAAGATCAGGGTAACAGGTCCGTCATTTATCAAGGCAACATCCATCATGGCTCCAAATGAACCCGTTGCTACCTGTACTCCATTCTCTCTTAAACAATCATTGAAATAATCATAAAGCTCTTCTGCCAAATCTGGTTTGGCGGCAGCCATGAAATTTGGGCGGCGCCCTTTACGGCAATCCCCATAAAGCGTGAATTGCGAGATAGACAAGATTTCTCCCTTAACGTCCAATAGGGAATGATTCATCTTGCCGTTCTCGTCTTCAAACACACGCAGGTTCACGATTTTATCCGCTAGATAGCGGCAGTCCTCCATCGTATCTTCATGGGTTACCCCCACTAACAAAACAAAACCATTGGAGATCTGACCAACCACTTCACCAGAAACGGTAACGGACGCTTCCTTTGAGCGCTGTAACACGACTTTCATCTATCCTAACCCCTAACTCATCAGTCTTCTGACGGAATAAATATCTGGTATTTGCTTAATTCGATCCACGACCTTCTGCAAATGAGACACATTATAGATGGAGATTGACATCGTGATCGCTGCACTCTTATTGCGGTCCGTACGGCCGGAAACGGCCGTAATGTTCGTTTTCGTCTCACTGACAGCTTGAAGCACTTCATTCAATAAGCCATTCCGGTCAAAGCCGCTGATTTCAATGTCTACATTATACTCTTTCCGGTCAGACATGCTGCTTTCCCACTCAACCGGGATGATTCTTTCCTTGCTCTCTTCATCTAGTACATTGACACAATCTGCACGGTGAACCGAAACCCCGCGCCCTTTCGTAATGTAACCGACAATCTCATCACCAGGAACCGGATTACAGCAGCGGGAAAGACGGATGAGCATATTGTCAATGCCCTTCACCCTGACACCAGAATCCTTCTTCTTCGTTGTCGGTATCATCCGAAGCTCGCTCACCGCATCAATTAAGCTGACCTCTTGCTCCTTCTCACGCTTCTTGCGGAGTTTATCCGTCAATCTTGTCGCAATTTGTGCTGCCGTGATTCCGTTATAGCCTACCGCTGCATACATATCTTCTTCATTGGCAAAATTAAATTTCTCTGCTACCTTTTGCAGGTTTTCAGGAGTGTATACATCCTTTATGTCAAAGTCGAGAGCCTTTAGCTCTTTTTCGACCATTTCCTTGCCTTTTTCGATATTTTCCTCTCGGCGCTGCTTCTTGAAGAATTGTCGAATCTTGTTCCTTGCCTGGGATGTCTTCGCCAGCTTAAGCCAATCCTGACTTGGTCCGTATGAATGCTTAGAGGTTAAAATCTCGACGATATCGCCTGTTTTCAGTACATAGTCAAGCGTGACCATCTTCCCGTTCACCTTCGCACCAATGGTCTTATTGCCAATCTCTGAGTGAATCCGGTAAGCAAAATCAATCGGCACTGAACCAATTGGCAGTTCAAACACATCGCCCTTAGGCGTAAATACGAAGACCATATCGGCAAATAAATCAAGTTTGAGAGATTCCATGAATTCCTCCGCATTCGTGGATACATCCTGGAACTCAACGATTTGTCTGAACCAATCGAGTTTCTTATCCATTCTTTGTGTGGAGGTTAAGTCCTTGCCCTCTTTATAAGCCCAGTGGGCGGCAATCCCATACTCCGCTGTCCGGTGCATCTCAACCGTTCTGATTTGCACTTCAAGCGGCTCACCCTTTGGCCCAATAATAGTCGTATGGAGAGACTGGTACATATTAGCCTTCGGCATCGCAATATAATCCTTAAACCGTCCCGGCATCGGCTTCCAGCAAGTATGGATGATACCAAGAACCGCGTAGCAATCCTTAATGCTGTTCACGATAACACGTACGGCAAGCAAATCATAGATTTCCTCAAATTGCTTCTTCTGAAGGACCATTTTGCGATAAATGCTGTATATATGCTTTGGCCTTCCGAAAATGTCTGCATGAATAGAGACTTCGGCAAGCTTATCTTTCATTTCAGCAATAACATCTGCTAAATATTCCTCCCGCTCAGCCCGCTTCTTCTTCATCAGATTGACGATTCGATAATACTGCTGAGGGTTCAAATAACGGAGAGCCGTATCCTCCAGCTCCCATTTAATTGTGGAGATCCCAAGCCGATGGGCAAGCGGAGCAAAAATCTCTAATGTTTCATTGGCAATACGGCGCTGCTTTTCAACAGGCAAATGCTTTAATGTCCGCATATTATGGAGCCTGTCGGCAAGCTTAATCATGATGACGCGAATGTCCTTCGCCATGGCAATAAACATTTTTCTGTGATTTTCCGCCTGCTGCTCTTCTTTTGATTTGTACTTAATCTTACCGAGCTTTGTTACCCCGTCGACGAGGAGAGCGACATCCTCATTGAAGATTCGTGTGATATCCTCGAGTGTCACATCCGTGTCTTCCACGACATCATGCAAGAAGCCTCCAGCGACCGTGAACGTATCCATTTGAAGGTCTGCAAGAATGGCTGCCACCTGCACAGGATGAATAATATAAGGTTCGCCCGATTTACGGAACTGTTCCTTATGCGCTTCTTTTGCGAATTCATAGGCCCTCTCTAAAAAAGCCACTTCCTCTTCGGTCATATAATTTCTTGCTTTATCAAATACCTGCTCGGCCGTATAAATTTGTTCATTTGCCATGAGATCACCTTTTACTCCGTATTTCCACGTTTTTGCCTTTTCACTCTATATAAAAAACCCTAATGGGTTAGCGTTAAAAATGAGGATTGTATCTATTATCTTCAAAAAAAGTTTTCTTGTAAAGTAACGAACGTCAATTTGCTGTATAGTTTCGTCAATAAACGATTATTGGTACGAGAAAAGGCGTTCTAGCTCCAGAACGCCTGTTAATATATGCTTAATATTCCATTAATGTGAGGATATCATAGCCTTGGAGCTTATCACGGCCCTCAAGGTATGTCAGTTCAACAAGGAATGCCAATCCGGCAACGACTCCTCCAAGCTGTTCAACAAGCTTGATGGTTGCATCCATTGTTCCTCCTGTTGCAAGCAAGTCATCTGTGATGAGCACGCGCTGACCAGGCTTGATGGCATCTTTATGAATAGTCAGGACATCTTTCCCATACTCCAATCCATATTGAACCTTGATGGTTTCCCTTGGAAGTTTCCCTTCCTTCCGTACAGGAGCAAAGCCAATTCCCATTGCATAAGCAACCGGACATCCGATGATGAATCCGCGAGCTTCCGGCCCAACAATAATATCGATTTCTTTTTCTTTGGCATATTCGACGATTTGGTCTGTCGCATCTTTATATGCGGCACCGTCTGCCATAAGAGGAGTTATATCCTTAAATTTGATACCTGGTTTTGGCCAGTCCTCTACGATTTCTATATAATTTTTTAAATCCATTGCTTTGTTTCCTCCTTGTAATCATCACGAGATCCAATCTGCTGGTTGAAGTATTGATATAGTTGATTGGATGGGGCATACAATAGTTCCTGTTCTAATTCCATTCGTGCTTTTCGTGCTTGATAGGTGTCAGACTCTGCCAAGTCCCTCTTTGGGCTATTCTTCTCTAAACTAATGAGTCCGTTTCTTATTGTAACAAATTCCAGCTCAAAAAACACCTTTGTCATAAAATCGATTGTATCTTTTGGCCAGCCCTTGAAATGGGTAATCCTCTCAGACATGTCCTTGTAATCCATCGGTCCCTTTTTGAGCAGCATCGCATAATACCATTTGAATTGCTCTCTTGTCGGGAATGCCTTGAAATAATCATCGCCGCCGTTTCGGAAGTAAAGATACACTCTCGCCGGCTGCTTTCCTTCCAACAGGGCTTCAATCATCCCTTTTTGATTTGGAAGGTCTAAAAAGGCGATATTCATCCCGTCAAGCTCCTCCGCTTTAGCTGCCTCGAGCGTTTCAATGAGAACACCTTCATCCTCATTAGCCAGCATGGATTTGCTCTCCTCACGGAAGAGAATCATTTTCCGTTTCTCTGGAATGGCTGCTGGTTTAGGATTAGTTTTCGCATTCCCTCGGCAATCAAATAACTGCCAATCTGCAACAGCCAAATCATGCAGGAATAATTGAGGCTTCTTTAAGTTATTCCATTCATTGACTGCCAGCTCGCCAATAACAGACACCTTCGCATAGGGAGATAAATGATCACAGATTTCGCCAAGCCCGAATCCGATACTATCTAATTGTACACCATTTTCTAAAAGAGCAAGCTTTAAATGCGTTTTATCCGCACCAATTTTCCGCATGCTTGCGACCTCTGCACCTTCTATCAGAATGCGCGGCTTCGGGTTTTGCATGCCATAAGGTGCCAATCCGGCCATTTGATCAATCAGCTTCAAGCTAACCTCCTCAATGGAGATTACTCCATCGATTTCTGTCACCGGCTGGAAATCCTCCTCTTTCAGAATGTCCTTTGCCTGCATACATAGACGTAAACGGAGTTCATCTACATCCTCTATCTTCAGCGTCATCCCAGCAGCCATAGGATGCCCGCCGAAATGCGGAAGCAGCTCCCGGTTTAAGGATAGATTTTGAAAGAGATCAAACCCTGGGATACTCCGTGCTGAACCCTTCGCCGTTCCTTTCTCGCGGTCTATGCTCAAGATGATGGTTGGACGGTAATATTTCTCCACAAGCTTACTGGCAACAATACCGACCACCCCTGGATTCCATCCTTCCTTTGCGATGACAAGGACAGGATAATCCTCGAGCGGGAAACGGTTTTCCACTTCAGCTATCGCTTCCTGCGTGATTTCCTTAACAATGGATTGGCGCTCCTTGTTCAAGAAATCAATCTCCTCCGCAATCCGCTCTGCTTCCGCCTCATCATTCGTCAAGAGCAATTCAACAGCAGGATCTGCATCCTCCAATCGCCCGACCGCATTTATTCTAGGCGCAATGCCAAAGCCAATCGAATCCTCATTAAAGCTGTCCATCGCGATCCCGGCCTTTTTGTATAAGGCAAGCAATCCAGGTCTTTTCGTGCGCTTCAATGCTTGCAGACCCCTTAAGGCAATCAGCCGGTTTTCGTCATGAAGTGGAACAAGGTCAGCAATCGTTCCAATTGCTGCAATACCAATCAGTTCCTCAGGCAGCTCCCCTAATAGAGCATGGGCGAGCTTCATGGCTACTCCTGCTCCGGCAAGCTCGTGAAACGGATATGTCTCGCCAGGCTTTTTCGGATGAAGAATCGCTAATGCCTCCGGCAATACCGGTCCTGGTTCATGGTGATCTGTCACAATATAATCCATGCCGAGTTCCTTCGCATACTGCGCCTCCTCAATGCCTGAAATTCCACAGTCTACGGTAATTAATAGGGATGTTCCCATTTCCTTGATTTTTGCGAAGGCTTCCTTATTCGGTCCATATCCTTCTGTAAAGCGGTTGGGGATATACCAATCAACCTGTTCTGCACCAAGCTGATTTAAGGCAAGCTTTAATACGGTCGTACTGCTGACACCGTCAGCATCATAATCTCCATATATCATGATTTTCTCATTGTTTTTGACTGCCTTGACGATCCGTTTCACTGCCTCTTCCATTCCGGAAAGCAGAAACGGATCATAGAAATCATGTTCATCCGCATATAAAAAAGACCGTGCAGCATCTACGGTCTTTATACCTCTGTTGACCAAAAGCGCAGCCACAATCCGCGGCTGATTGAGCTCGTTCATTAATGTATGAATAATCGTTTCATCGGCTTTTTTTAATAGCCATCTCGTTTTTGATTGTAACATCATGTCACCCCTCTGACTTACCTATTATAAAAAAATAATGTCAAAGGTTCAATGCAGGAGATAGAAAATTTTCGTTCATTCCTCATGTTCCTCTTCCCTGCCAAGCTCTTTTTTCAGCTTTTTCAGCTCTTTCGACAGATGAAGAATCCTTACGGCCAATGCTGACCCGACAATTACCCCACCCATGACAACCGACCCTAATATAACGAGAATAAGCGGCCAATAGGCCGTTCCAAACACATAATTAACGGCTACATCCTCTACATTGACAACTGCAAAGACAGCTACTATGACGGTAAACACGATGCCAAGTATAACAAACCATTGCAATTTCTTCATTCCTCATGTCCTCCTTCCATTCAAGAAAACATAAATATATTCGCCATTTATCTATTCCCTTTTCCTCTGTAAATAGACATCCTACTCCTTTGCGTACACAAAAAAGCAGCCCGGATGATCGGACTGCCTTAGGTTATTCCAGCTTTATACTTGCGGCTGGTCAGATGTAACTCGTTTTTCCTTGTAGGTCTTTAATGTGCCTTTTTTCTTTAATTCCCCGCCCTTTAAAATTGCATATAATGGTGCCGCAATCAGGACTGAAGAATACATGCCCGTTACAAGACCAATCAGCAAGGCCAAGTTAAAGTTATAGATGGACTGACTGCCAAAAATCATCATCGCGATTACAACGACAAGCACGGTGATAACCGTATTGATTGAACGCACCAATGTTTGACGGATACTGATATTGATAATTTCATTAAGCTCAGCCCGTGTCTTAATACGTTTCTTCTGACGCATATTCTCACGAATCCGGTCAAAGGTAACAATCGTATCGTTGATGGAGTAACCGATAATCGTCAGTACGGCAGCAATAAAGGTTAAATCTACCTCAATTTGGAATATGCTGAATATCGTGATAATCATAAATGCATCATGCAAGAGCGCCAATACAGAAGGCAGGGCCATTCTCCATTCAAAGCGAATGCTCGCATAGATAATGATACCGATTGATGCAATCGCGGTTGCTATCATGGCATTCTTCGCTAATTCCTTTCCAACGGTTGGAGACACAGTATTTACATTTGGCTTATGACCATATTTATCATTGAAATAGGTGCCAAGCGCAGCAATTTCGTCCTTATTGAACACCTGCTTCGTTCTCACGACAACGGATTTATCATCATCGCCGGTCAAGACAATATCCTGGGCTTCAATATCATTTGCCTTAAGATCAGCTTCAATCTTCTCTACGGAAATCTTCTCATCTGACGTAATTTGAATCCGTGAACCGCTTGAGAAGTCAATTCCCAAATCCATCCCCCTTACAAATAAGGAGCCAATACCAATCAGCGTAACGATGATGGAAAGGATAAAGAATTTCTTAGAAGGCTTAATGAAATCCCATTTATCAAATTTCGTTGGTAAATATTTATCCTTCTTGAATTCATTTAAATCATGAATTTCGCTTTTCTTAATACCAAACCAGCCTGGACGCTTATCAAGGAAATTACTGTTTACCCATAATCCCATAATGAGGCGGGTTCCATAAACGGCTGTGATAAAGCTGACTAAAATACTGACAATCAAGCTTGTCGCAAAGCCTTTAACAGAGCTTGTCCCATACACAAACAAGACAATGGCTGCTAACAGAGTCGTTAAATTGGCATCGAAGATCGTGGAGAGGGAGTTTTTGTTCCCTTCCTTGAAGGCTGCTTTGATTGTTCGGCCCTTTCGAATTTCATCACGAATCCGCTCATTGGTGATAATATTCGCATCGACAGCCATCCCAACCCCTAAGATAAGGGCGGCGATACCCGGCAGTGTAAGCACGGCATTCATCCAGTCATAGACTAGAATGATTAAATACACATAAGCAGACAGGGTAACGACAGCTACCACACCCGGCAAACGATAGTACAGCATCATAAATAGGAAGATGGCTAAAATACCAATCACACCAGCTAATAGTGTACTGTTGAGCGCTTCTTCCCCGAAGGATGCTCCTACTGATGTGGAGTAAATTTCGTCTAATTGAACAGGAAGAGCCCCTGCATTCAAGACAGATGCAAGCTCCTTCGCTTCCTCAACTGTAAAGTTTCCGGAAATCATAACTTCATCAGAATTAATCTGATAGTTTACATTAGGAGCGGAAATGAATTTCGGGTCTTCCTTTGCTGCCTCTGCTTTATAGGAATCCTTTCCTTCTTCAAAGTCCAACCAAATGACAAGCTGATTATTTGGTGCCATGGCGAGAATTTCTTTCGTGACTTCGCCAAACTTCTTCCCATCCTTCAGCTTGACAGAAACAACGGGCTGGTTCGTTTCATCATAGCTTTGGCTGGCTCCGCCTTCCTTCAGGTCGCTTCCGTCAAGCATGATTTTGTCATTAACATCACGGAAGGTTAGATTTGCAGAGGTGGATAATATCTCACGTGCATTTTCTTGGTCTTCTACACCGGCAAGCTGAACGCGAATCCGGTTATCATCCTCAATCGAGATGACCGGCTCGCTTACACCGAGAACATTAATCCGTCGGTCGAGCGCACTTGCCGTTGCAGACATAGTATTATCATTAATTTTCTGGCCTTCCTTAAGCGGTTCAACCTTGTACAGAACTTCAAAGCCGCCTTGAAGGTCGAGGCCCAGTTTAATTTTCTTCATAACATTTTCTGTCGTTCCAAGCATTGTCCCGCCTAATACGAGAACAATGAGCAAGAAAGCGACGATTCTGCTTCTTTTTACCATTATGTAAATTAGCCTCCTAATTGAAATTTTCCGATTGAAGCAGCATGAAAGGACGCTATGCTTGGTAAAACATGTGCCTAGTTGATTCAATCAAAAAGATTGCTTTCCTATAACGTTCTTATTATGAAAGATTGCGGGTTAAGTGTCAATTTGATTCCACAATATATGGAAATATTTCGTTCAAAAGATGTGAATTTTCTTACAAAGATTGACGCATACGGGCCATTGCTGACCCAAGCCATTTCCATCACGAGAATAGATCCTTAAAATCCTCCAATCCAGCGGCGATATCCTTCTTCATGCTCTCACCCTCAATCAAGGCGGCAGTAGTGGCATAATTCATGTAATCTGACACTTTCAGCTGCATGATATCTTGAATGATTTCATATTGTCGTGCCTCAGCATTAGCCTTCTTCCATTTCTTCTGAATCAGACATCTCCAAATGTCCTCCTCTGTGATTTCTGGATAGCCGAGCAGCTCAAACTCTTCCTGCTTGCTTTTCAGCGCAGGATGCATTTCTTGACGATATTTCTCATATGGGTGTTGTTGTGCCATAATCATCATCCTCCAAGCCAATATAGTATGTATTTTTCACTAAATCCTTGAAGCTTGTCATGGTTGGCCCATTTAGCTGCATATAGATTAATTGTAATAGATTGCAGCTTTTTTGAGAAGGTAGGGAATTGAATGTCTAGTTTTATCAGGGGCACAGTGATCTTGATGATTGCAGGCTTGATTACGAGAGTGCTCGGTTTTGTGAACCGAATCGTCATAGCCCGCTTTATCGGGGAAGAAGGCGTAGGGTTGTATATGATGGCATTGCCCTCCTTATTTCTAGTGATTGCGGCGGTTCAGCTCGGCATGCCGATTGCGATATCAAAGTTCGTGGCAGAAGCAACGGCACGCGGGGACCATCAGAAGACGAAAAAAATTCTCGTTGTAGCGTTAACGGTTACAGGTGGTTTATCTGCCATCTTTACCCCCATCTTATTCTTGCTGGCTCCTTATCTATCCACCCATGTTTTTACAGATTCACGGACATATTATCCTTTAATAGCCATAATCCCCATCATTCCGATTGCGGCTATATCAGCCGTTCTGCGGGGATATTTCCAAGGTAAGCAGAATATGAAGCCCCATGCCATTTCCATGGTGGTTGAACAGGTAATTCGTATCTCCATGATCGCTGCTTTAACAAAGGCTTTTCTGCCATACGGAATTGAATATGCCGCAGCAGGCGCCATGATTGCTTCTGTTATTGGGGAGCTTGCATCGCTCCTTTACTTAATGTTCATGTTTAAAGTGAAAAAGCCCTTCCGTCTTCGCAAACAATTTTTCCGTTATGCTGCAGGAGGCAAGGATACATTGATGGAGCTGCTGTCCATCTCTATCCCGGCAACGGGGAGCCGTATGGTTGGTTCTATCACTTGGTTCATTGAGCCGATTGTCGTAGCGAGAAGCCTTGCCGCAGCAGGTGTCGCAACAGGCGTTGCCACAGCCCAATACGGGGAGCTCGCGGGTTATGCTGTTCCCTTGCTCATGCTGCCTTCCTTTATCACCATATCACTTGGTGTCTCACTTGTCCCAGCTGTAAGTGAGGCCTATTCAAAAGGGAATATTAAGCAGGTTGTTCATCGCATCCAGCAGTCTCTCCGTCTTTCTTTCCTGAGCGGGACGCTCGCGGTGGTCGTTTTATTTGTGTTAGCTCATCCCATCATGGAAGCTGTTTATCATAATGAGCATGCGGGTGTATATGTACGCTTCATGGCTCCATTCTTTATTTTCTTTTTCTATCAGGGGCCGCTTAACTCGGTTCTGCAGGCATTAAATATGGCTAAAGCAGCGATGTTTAACAGCATTATCGGCTCATTGGTCAAGATTGTCTTAATCATTACACTTGTTGCCCAGCCATCATTCGGTATTATGGGAGCTGCAATCGCGATTTGTGTCAGCACTGTCCTCGTGACCATGCTTCATTTCGCCAGTGTCATGAAAAAGATCAGTCTAACCATTTATCTGCATGAATATTTAATGGCGCTTATCGTGATGGTGTTTACCGGCATCATTGGACATATGCTCTATTTCAACTGGCTGACCGACGTTCCTGCCCTAAATCGAATTCTTCTCTCTGCTTCTGCCATGAGCTTATTCTTCTTGGCAGGCAGTATGTTAACTGGAATCATCCGCAAAGATGAAATCCGGAGAATACCAATCATTGGGACAATCCTAGCCGCATTAACACCATTCAAATAAGTCTGTCATTCCTTTCTAAAAATGCGTAAAGCATCATCCTCCAGGCTGCATAGAAAGACATCTTTCAAATCAGGATGCCCATATCGCCTAAGCTCAGCTGTGAGCCAGCTTTCTGTTCGTCCAATCCCCTTAAGATTTTCCTTCATGACTTTTCCGTCCTGAATGAGGGTAAGGATTGGCGCTGGCTTCACAGCAGCCAATGGCGCCGGCTCCACAAATTCATAGACAGACAGCTTTCCAGACGCCTCCACAATCCCAAACTCCACCTCACTGATATTCCTGACCCCTTTTTCGCGAAGCTGCATCAATAAGTCATCCATGTTATAGCGCAGCTTTTTCATCGCCTTTTGATTGATTTTACCATTATGAATAAGGAACGTCGGTTCACCATCTATCACCTTGCGCAAGAAGGGGAGCTTCAAGGATGCATAGGCAATGGTCATTTGAATGATAAACAGGGTGACAATAGGCAATACCGCCTCTATAATCTCTCCATCATAATTCTCAATTCCGATGACAGCAATATCAGCAATCATGACGAATACAACCAAATCAAGCAGGCTTAACTCTCCTATTTCTCTCTTTCCCATAATCCGAAATACAAAAAATATCACGACATAAAGAAACACTGTCCTCCAGATAACCATTAAATAATCCATGAAACCCACTCGCTCTCCTCTTTTTCCAATCTAGCAATGAATAGTATTTGCTATAACCTCAAGGCTCAATCACATTAAATGACGGGTTGTACAAAAAAACATTCTAAATATTCCCAAGCTGAATAAAGTATTGGTAAGACATACTTTTTTGGTTGAAAGGAGCTGATTCCAATCGAATCGAGAAACTTAGGTTCAGCAATTCTATACGGTGTCGTGACGATCTTCATCATGGCTGCCGTATTCAGCCTGTTCTTCTCTCTTATCCTGAGATTCACCAATGTTGCAGAATCTTCCCTGACGTATATCATCATGATTTTGTCTTTTCTCACCCTTTTTATCGGCGGCTTCATTGCGGGCGGGAAAGGAAAGAAGCAAGGGTGGCTCCTTGGGGGCGGGACGGGACTTATTTATACGCTGATTGTCTTTCTCTATCAATACCTCGGTCTTGATGCCTTATTCACATCTAAACAGCTCATCTATAATGCCTGCTTCATCGTGACGGCGATGATGGGCGGTGTCCTCGGCGTAAACTTAAGCGGGGGCCCAGAAATGAAAAAAACCTAGCCAGCTTAAGCTGGCTAGGTTTTCTATTATTTATCCGTTACTGTTTCAGCAGTTGCTACGGATTCTTTCTTTTGGACTACTTGGCTTACGCAGCGCTTTTCAAACGTTAAGCGTGAACCATCCGGGCTCTTAAGGATGACCTTATCTTCATCGACAGCATCCACAGTTCCGTGTAAACCGCCAATAGTAATGACTTTATCTCCCTTTTGGAGATCGTTTTGCATCTTAACTGTTTCTTTTTGACGTTTTTGCTGTGGTCGGATCAATACCAAGTAAAAGAACACCAAAAGAATGATTGGCAATAAGAATTGAGATAACATATTTTCACTCCTTTCTATTGATGTGTATCAAAGGTTAGAAGTTTTTCGCATTCGGTTTATTAAACCCGTATCTCTCAAAAAATTCTTCCCTGAAGTCCCCAAGCCTGTCCTCCATGATAGCTTGTCGAACTTGTTTCATTAAGTTTAACAGAAAATAAACATTATGATAAGAGGTTAAGCGTATTCCGAATGTTTCGTCACATCTGATAAGGTGGCGAATGTAAGCGCGTGAATAGTTTTGACATACATGGCAATCACAATTCGGGTCAAGAGGGCCAAAGTCCATTGCATATTTGGCATTCTTAACGACTAGTCTTCCCTCAGAGGTCATTAATGTTCCATTACGGGCAATCCTTGTCGGCAATACGCAGTCAAACATATCAATGCCGCGGATGGAGCCGTCAATCAAGGAGTCCGGTGATCCCACTCCCATGAGGTAACGAGGTTTATCCTTTGGAAGGAATGGAGTCGTGAATTCAAGCGTACGGTTCATGACATCCTTTGGCTCCCCTACACTGAGTCCGCCAACGGCATAACCAGGGAAATCAAGCGATACAAGATCCTCTGCACTCTGGCGGCGAAGATCCTCATATTCTCCCCCCTGCACGATTCCAAAGAGCCCTTGGTCTTCGGGACGAGCATGCGCCTTCAAGCAGCGCTCGGCCCATCTAGATGTACGTTCAACGGATTTCTTCATGTAGTCATACTCAGCAGGATATGGAGGGCATTCATCGAAGGCCATCATAATATCAGATCCAAGAATGTTTTGGATTTCCATGGCTTTTTCCGGAGAGAGGAACAGTTTATCCCCGTTAAGGTGATTGCGGAAATGCACGCCTTCCTCTTCAATTTTCCTGAACTCGCTTAAAGAAAACACTTGGAAGCCACCAGAATCGGTCAGGATTGCCCTGTCCCAATTCATGAATTTGTGCAAGCCGCCGGCTGCTTTGATGACTTCTGTGCCAGGACGAAGCCAAAGATGATACGTATTTCCGAGAATAATATTCGCACCCATCTCCTTTAATTCCTCTGGAGACATCGTCTTTACCGTTGCGAGCGTGCCAACTGGCATGAACGCAGGTGTGTCGAAGGAGCCATGAGGTGTATGGACACGGCCCAGCCTCGCTCCTGTTTGTTTACAAGTCTTAATTAATTCATAACGTATAGCTGTCAATCTTGCTACTCCTCTCAAATATCCTACTTAATAAACATCGCATCGCCAAAGCTGAAGAAGCGATAGTGCTCTTTCACTGCCATTTCATAAGCATTCAATACATGCTCACGGCCTGCGAGCGCACTGATCAGCATGATCAAGGTGGACTTCGGCAGGTGGAAATTCGTAATCATTCCGTCAATCGCCTTGAATTCAAAGCCTGGATAGATAAAGATATTCGTCCATCCGCTCGCCTCAACAAACTTCCCATCATGATCCCTTGTAATGGTCTCAAGCGTTCTTGTGGAAGTTGTGCCAACCGAATAAATCTTGCCGCCCTCTTCCCTGACCTTTGTCAAAAGCTCTGCTGTCTCAGCATTCATTTGGTAAAACTCCGCATGCATATCATGTCCTTCAATCGTATCAGAGGAAACCGGACGGAATGTTCCTAGACCCACGTGAAGGGTAATAAAGGCAAGATGAACCCCCATTGCCTTGATTTCTTCTAAGAGCTCCTCTGTGAAATGAAGACCTGCTGTAGGCGCAGCTGCAGAACCTTCCTCGCGTGCGTACACCGTTTGATAACGGCTTCGTTCCGCAAGACGCTCCTTAATATATGGAGGAAGAGGCATTTCACCGAGTTCCTCAAGCACCTCGTAGAAGATTCCTTCATAACGGAACTCAAACTCTCTCCCGCCATGTTCAAGCTCCTTCACACAGACGGCACTTAGCTGGCCGTCACCGAACACGACCTCTGTACCCACTTGAATCCGTTTTGCTGGCTTTGCAAGTGTTTCCCACACATCTCCTTCAATTTGTTTCAAAAGGAGCAGTTCAATATTGGCGCCGGTATCCTTCTTCGTTCCGTAAAGCCTAGCCGGGAGCACTTTCGTATCATTGAGGACAAGACAATCCCCAGGCTTTAAAAAGCTGGTAATTTCTTTAAACTTAGTATGCTCCAAATCACCTGTTTGCTTATCAAGAACCATCAAACGGCTCTCTGCCCTTTTCTCTAGAGGGGTTTGCGCAATAAGCTCCTCAGGCAAGTGAAAATCAAATAAATCCACTTTCATGATGACACTTCCATTTCCAATTACTTATTTAAATCTTCCTATTACATATAACAGACCCGTTAATATGACACTGACAATAATGGAGGTCATTAACGGGAAGTAGAAGGTTGTATTCTCCTTCTTGATGATGATGTCGCCTGGCAGCCGGCCGAGCTTGATAAATTGCATCAAAAATCCGACGGCAAAAATAACCACACCCACTATCATAATCGTTTTTGGCAATTGATTCATGGATTTGGCACCTCAATATTAAAATGTCTGTACACATGATCGGTGACAACCCGCCCTCTCGGCGTGCGCTGCATAAACCCAATCTGCATTAAATACGGCTCATACACATCTTCAATTGTTCCCGACTCTTCCCCGATTGTCGCTGCAATCGTATCCAGGCCCACAGGTCCGCCCTTAAATTTCTCAATAATGCCAAGCAAGAGCTTCCGGTCAATTTGATCCAGACCAACCTTATCAACCTGCATGAGCTCAAGGGCATAATCCGCTAGTTCAAACACAATATTTCCGTCACCACGCACCTGGGCGAAGTCTCGAACCCTTCTAAGAAGGCGGTTGGCAATCCGCGGGGTTCCACGAGAACGGCGGGCGATTTCGCTTGCCGCATGCTCGTCAATTTCCGTATCAAGCACTTGTGCGGTACGTTTAACGATTTCCCTTAATTGAATCTCTGAATAGTATTCCAATCGGGACACAACCCCAAACCTGTCCCGCAGCGGGGCTGAAACGGAGCCCGCTCTTGTCGTTGCTCCGACAAGGGTAAACGGAGGAAGATCAATGCGGACAGACCTAGCACCTGGCCCTTTTCCTATGACAATATCAAGGCAGAAATCTTCCATCGCAGGATAGAGAACCTCTTCCACGGATTTAGGCAGGCGGTGAATCTCATCAATAAATAATACCTCTCCAGGCTGCAAGGCGCTCAATATGGCTGCCAAATCACCCGGGCGTTCAATAGCCGGGCCAGAGGTTGTCCGAAGAGCCACCCCCATCTCATTGGCAATAATCGCAGCAAGCGTCGTTTTCCCGAGTCCCGGCGGTCCGTATAAAAGGACATGGTCGAGGGCTTCCTCCCTCATCTTGGCCGCATCTATAAAAACGCGCAAATTCTCCTTCACCTTATCCTGTCCAATATACTGGCTGAGGTTTTGCGGCCTGAGGCTGAACTCAAACGCCTCATCCTGATTTTGTGCCTCTATGTCCATGATTCTCTCATCCATGTTCATACCTCCTATTTCAGCATGAGCTGTAAGGCATCCTTAATATACTCTTCAGTCGTTTTCTTTTCTTTCTCAAGTTGTGCTACAACCTTCTTGATCTCCTTGCTTGAATATCCAAGGGCTTCAAGCGCAAGCAAGGCTTCCTCGAGTTCATGATTGGTCTTGCTGTAGCCGCTCAACTCCTTACCGCCCTCTGTGGAGAATAGATCTGGGAAGGCATCAGGAGCCACATCATCGAGCTTGCCCTTCAAGTCGAGAATCATTTGCCTTGCTGTCTTCTTCCCGATTCCAGGGAATTTCACAAGGAACTTCTCATCCTCTGCCTCAATAGCCTCAACAACTTGATCCACACGGCCTGTCGCAAGCACCGCCAGCGCACCTTTTGGACCGATTCCTGTCACATTGAGCAGCTTCATAAACAGCTTCTTCTCCTCGCGGGAAGTAAAGCCATAAAGAGCGACCGCATCCTCCCTGACATAATGGTGAACAAAGATTTTCTTCTCTTCATCTCCGCCAGAGAACACAAACGGGTTGGGTGCCTGAATCAGATAGCCAATCCCGTTCGCTTCTATTACTATATATTCAGGACAGACATAGTCTACCCTTCCTTTAATGAAATCGTACACCTTGACCTCTCCTCTTTTTCGACTGTAAACCATTGTACCACACTATATTTATCCATCATACTCAACTCAGCACAAATGTTTGCATTTTTGACTTATAGGCACATGAGTGGATAAAAAAAGAGGCAGGGACAAAACGAAATAAATGATTCTCAAAAACGAGTGTTTGCAGCATAATCTTCCTATTCAATAGCAGCTGGAAGTACAAGTATCTTCCATTGTGTGAAATTCACTCGCTTTCCGCTGAGGAAGCTGAGCCTCCTCGGCACTTACGCCTGTGGGGTCTCAGGCCTTTTCTCTACTTCCCGCAGGAGTCGAGTGCATTTCTCTCCATCCCACTATTCACTAATAGTAGAAAGCCTCAATCAACTCATGCATGGAATACAACAAATAAAGACCCGAATGATTAGACGATAGATTCATTCATGACCGTCTAATCATTCGGGTTTATGATTGGCTGAATTACTTATGTCCCAGCCTCTTCCTTTTTAGTGCAGTGTTTTCATAGTCGAAATGGAGTATGGCTTATATACCTCCAAAAATTGCTTATACCGCTCCTTATTCTCAATCTTAACACCCTTTAAGAGCTCCGTTTGCTGGCTTGATTCCAGCTTTTTCAGATCGATTTGGTAAAAGGACTGAATGACCTGATCTTTTACTGGCTTCCCATTGAAAATACTGATTGTCCCATCAGCTTTGATTCCAAAATACCCATTGCCTTTCAAAAGAGGCGAGATATCATCCACATAAGTCTGGAATACAAGCTGGCTGTCATTCTGGTCAACTAGCAGCCATTTATCATATTTCCGCCAGAAGTCATCCATTGAAATAATCGTTTCCTCAATTGTTTCTTCGCTTATTTCTCCGTCTAAATAGACACGCTGCAAGATGATGGTCCGCTGTATTGGAACCGGCTCACCAACCTCGACGGATGGATTGACCGCAGCCTCTGCCGCTATATTTACTGGACCCTCCGCTCCTTGGATCCCAAACAAAGACAACAAAGCCCAAGCTGTAATAAAGCCGCGTAACCTCATCCTCTTACACCCCATCCCATCTTTTATATTCATTCTCATGAACTAGTATGTCCGGAATGCAAGAAGATTATTACAAATTATCCACAGCATGCTTGATTTTCTTGAAAAAGCGCAGTCTCTCCTGATAATCATTAAGCGTATACTCATGCATGACCCTCATTCGCCGGCGGTCAGTCCACAAATTATCCCGGCAAATACGGTTCCATTCACGATAAATATCGGTCGGATAACCAAGCCCTATCAAGAATTCACGGCTGACTGCATAATCACGAAAGGGCCGCATAGACAGAATATTCTTTAGGGAATAGCCATTATAGACTAATAGTCTGTTCGCATATTGAAGATCATCAACGATAGCGGGAGCTCTTGCCATAAGATCGAAGTCTATTAAGAAAAGCTTTCCATCCTCCCGCCTTAAGAAGTTATGATGGGCAAGGTCGCCGTGAATGATGACCGGCTCCTCCCCTTCACCAATTTCCTGGCCTTTAAGCTCCCTAAGTGCCCATTTCCCCATCGAAGCATATCCCTGATACACCTTTTCTGGCAGGAACGGCCTCAAGATGGTCTCATTTCGTTTGAACTCTGCCAATCGTTCTTTCCATTTACTCACCTGATTATACGGCAGGTCAGGCAGATATCTCAGGCGATGAGAGATTCGGATTGATGCGGCATGCATCTTCTTCAGCAATACAAGTCCCTCTGCCCTTTCCCGTTGATTTCGATAGGTGAAGGACTGCTCATGAGGCGGGATATAAGAAAGAAACCCAATGCTTTTTGCACCATATTCGAATGGAGGAAAAGACTCGCTGAATACATAGGAGTTATGAAATCCCGATTCTCTAAGGAGAGTCAGAAATTCCATTTGCCTTAAAAGGCTTTTCTCGCCTTTGAATCGCTTTGCAACCAATGTCTTGCCCTTCTCTGTCTGTACAAGCATTAAATCAGGCTTGATTGGCTTCATTGCCCGGATTGGGACATTCATCTGTTTAAAATACGAAAGGAGACAGCCCCTAAGGGTGCCTCCTGCACGTTTTCTGCTCATGACTGACCGTCTTGCTCACTGCTTTCTTCATCGTCAGCTCCAGGCCGATCAAAAGCTGCAGGATTAATGCGAGGAATCATTTGAGAAGCGTGGGGATTATAGAATGGCACACTTTCTGAGCTTCCCTTCATCCCGCTCACATCTTGATAGGGCATTGGCTGAGATGCAAATGGATTCTGCACATTTGGCTGCTGCATCTGTTCAGAATATTGCTGGGCCGATTGAGTAACCGGCTGGTAATAAGCACCCTGACCTCCTGCTTGCGGTGAAGGCGTAAATCCGCATTGCGGAATATACCCGTCATAAGGCATGTAAGCACCGCCATGGATATCATTGCTTGATTCTCCATCCTGTCCATGCATCATCATTCCATCATGGCCCATCATGCCATATGGCTGCTGGTGTTGACCGTAGCCATAGCTTGGCATAACCGGCTGTTGTGGGATCATATAGTATGGCTGCGGCTGCATAACCATTGGCTGCGGCATAACACCCTGCGGCATTTGTCCTTGACCATGCATTGGAAATTCCATTGATTCCTGCTCATAGTGGAAGCTTTCCATCGCAGAACCCTGGCCTTGAGGATTCATCATCGGCTGGTAATATGGAGCAGGAATTGGCTGCGGCATGTATGGCATTTGATACGGATAGCATGGATTATACATGTACGGGTAACAGCAAGGCTCATAATAAGGGACCACTGGCGGACAATACTCATACTTCGGCGGTGCTGGCATCGGCATTGGCTCAGGCATCGGCATTGGCTCAGGGGATTCCACTTTCGGCATTTCCTTGATTGGCTGTTCTTTCAGAATGACCGGCTCCTCTTTCTTTGGCATTTCCTTATAAATCGGCATCGGCGGCGGCACTTCCATCTTGGTCATATTCATCATGTAATAATTATTGATATCTATGTCCGGGATAATGGGTTTAACCGTTGCCTTTGGTGCCACATACGGCATCTTCGGCATTTCTTTTACACTTTCCTTCTTCTGGGTCGGCATCTTCGGCATTTCCTTCACAGCAGGCTGCTTCATTGGCTGCGGTTTGGCTTGCGTCACATTCTGGATTGGTGCTTCCTTCACCCCAAAATTCACCTTTGTATCTGTTTCTTTCTTGGGAGAAGAATTCGTTTCAGGAATTTTTATCTTCATGCCGGGCATAAGCATATCTGGATTGCTAAGCTGTGAGTTCGTTTTCTTTAACAGTTCAAAATTCACGCCATACTTCTTAGCAATCTTCCATAATGAGTCGCCTTTTTGGACGATATGAATCTTCACGCCTCATCCCTCCTCACACAAATGTCCATATATACTATGATTGATTGGGCAGATTGCTATTATGTTTCAAGAAAATTTATGCGATGCCCTATCTATTTATGAGAAAAAACCCCTGTGTTACAATGAGGACAAACAGGAAAATAAATTTCCAAAAGAAATAAGGAGGATTGGACTTTTGGAGAAAAAGTACAGTGCGGATGAACGCAGAGACTATCTTGTCAGCATTTTAAAAGAAGAAACAAAACCGATCAAAGGGGTTGAGCTAGCCAAGCTTTGCTCCGTCAGCCGTCAGATTATTGTAGGAGATATCACCCTCCTTAAAGCGCGTAATCACCCCATTATCGCTACACCTAACGGCTATCTCTACCTTCAGAACGAAGAGCGCAGGCCTGCCCTTAAAAGCATGATTATCGCAAGCGAGCACCCGCCGGAAGATACAGAGAAAGAATTGCAGCTCATCGTCGATTGCGGTGTGACCGTCAAGGATGTAAAGGTTGAACACCCGCTTTACGGCGACCTCACCGCCTCCATCATGGTTTCAAACCGAAGCGATGTCCGCCAGTTTATTATGAAGCTAAAGACGACGAATGCCGCCCTCTTATCCCAGCTGACAAACGGGATTCATTTGCATACACTTGAAGCCCCGACTGAGGAGCAGCTTCAGAATGCTGCCGATGCCTTGCGCAAGGCCGGTTTCTTAATCGAATAGACTGTCTCGAGAACGGAGAAGAACAAAAAAAGCCGCCATCAAAACCTTTTATTAATCGGTTCTTAAAGGCAGCTTTCTTTTTTCTATCTAATAACTATAATAACTTCCCATGACATGGACCTTGCAGCCGAGCGCCTCCATTTCAGCGATCGCTCCAGGGAGAAGGACATCATCCATAAGCTGGTCGATATCGATGATGAAGAAATAATTCCCTAAGCCTGTTTTAAGCGGCCTGGATTCAATCTTTGAGAGGTTGAGCTTACGCCAGGAGAACGCAGACAAGACTTGATGGAGCGCTCCGGCATGGTCAGCCGGCAGCAGGACCATCACCGTTGTTTTCTCCCCTTTCCGCGCGAGCCCATCTAATCGTTCACCAATTGGTTTATGGCTGAGTACAACAAAGCGGGTGTGGTTATGGGCATAATCATGTATATCTGGCTTCACAATCGAAAGCCCGTATTCCGCGGCGGCCATCTCATTGGCAATCGCAGCAGCTGCTTCCTCTGGATGCTCACTGACATATTGAGCCGCAAAAGCTGTTGAGGTGACATTCTCACATCTCACACCCTTCAGCTCTCCGTGTAAATATTTATGGCATTGAGCAATTGCATGGCTGTGCGAATAAATGCACTCGATTTCTCCGAGCTGCTCTGCACGCCTTGGATGGACCATTAAATGCTGGCGGATAGGCGAGGAAAACTCAGCCGCAATTGGTACACGCACTTCATGGATTAAATAGTCCATCGTAATATTGACTGAGCCCTCCAGCGCATTCTCAAGCGGAACAACCGCATAATCCACTTCCCCTTTGTCTGCTGCATCTATGCATTCAGGTATTGTGCCGAACGCTATTCTTTCGGAATTATCAAATAATTTAGTTGCTGCTAAATCACAGAATGTTGCCTTTGGACCTAGAAACGCAATCTTCTCCAACTGTCTTTCCCCCTAGTCGTCTAGCTGAACTTCTCTCTTTATAAGAAAGAGGCCCGGTTCTTTCAGCCATTAGGCACCCGAGCCAAGTATTTCTACCTTATCAACAAACTCCAAGCTCTTTAATCGATGGATAAATTCATTCATATCAATCTGCATATCCCCTGTATTCAAGGAAAGGGTGACATTCGCCTTTCCTTGAAGGGGGATGGTTTGATGAATAGTCAGAACGTTGCACCCGGATGAGGCAACAATCTGCAGGAGCTCTGACAGTGTGCCAGAGCGGTCCTCAAGATGAAAGAAGAGCGTAATAATCCTCTCCTTCACAACACTATGGAAGGGAAAGACTGTATCACGGTATTTATAGAAGGCACTTCTGCTCAGACCGGCCTTATTGACCGCATCCCACACAGACAGGACCTTGCCGCGTTCAATCATCTCTTTTGCCTGCAGCGTTTTTTGCATAGCCTCTGGCAAAACATCCTCCCTTACGAGGAAAAATCGCTTATCCAACTTTTTCTGCATCCAAACGCCCCCTAATCACCATTCAACCAAGCTTAATCAATAAATTCGAATTCATATTCCATCAAGCGGACAATATCTCCATCCTCGGCACCGCGCTTACGGAGGGCCTCATCTACGCCCATTGCACGAAGCTGGCGGGCAAAACGCTTAACGGATTCATCACGGCTGAAATCAGTCATCTTGAAGAGCTTCTCAAGCTTCTCGCCTGTTACGACAAATGTGCCGTCAGATTCACGCGTAATCATGAACTCTTCTTTTTCTGCTTCATGCTTATAAAGGACACGGTGAACACCGGTCTGGTCTTCATCATGCTCAAGCGGGAATTCCGGCGTTTCTTCAATCTTATCGGCTACCGCATAGAGAAGCTCGCGCAACCCTTCACGTGTAACAGATGAAATCGGGAAGATTTGTACATCCTCCTCCAGGCGTTCCTTGAAGGCCTTTAGGTTCTCCTCGGAATCCGGCATGTCCATCTTGCTTGCAGCAATGATTTGAGGCCTTTCTGTCAAGCGGAGATTGTATTCCTCAAGCTCCTTATTAATCGTCACATAATCCTCGTATGGATCGCGCCCTTCCTGGCCGGACATATCAATGACATGGACAATGACACGTGTCCGTTCAATATGACGGAGGAATTGATGACCTAATCCAACGCCTTCATGAGCCCCTTCAATCAATCCTGGAAGGTCTGCCATAACGAAGCTGCGTCCGTCCTCTGTTTCCACCACGCCTAAATTCGGAACAATCGTTGTGAAATGATATTCTGCGATTTTCGGGCGCGCTGCTGAGACAGATGCCAGCAAGGTTGATTTCCCGACACTTGGGAATCCAACAAGCCCGACATCAGCGAGCAATTTCAATTCCATAATGATATTTCGTTCAACACCCGGTTCACCTTTTTCGGATAATTCCGGTGCGGGATTCGCTGGTGTGGCAAAACGGGTATTACCGCGTCCGCCGCGTCCGCCTTTAGCAATAATCGCACGCTGGCCGTGCTCGGTTAAATCAGCAATGATTTCACCAGTATCTGCATCAGATACAACCGTACCCGGCGGTACCTTGACAATCATGTCCGGTGAATTCTTACCGTGCTGATTCTTGGACATTCCGTGTTCTCCGCGCGGAGCCTTGAAATGCCTCTTATATCGGAAATCCATTAATGTCCGAAGTCCTTCTTCTACTTCAAACACAACATTTGCACCATGCCCGCCGTCACCTCCGGCTGGGCCTCCTTTTGGCACATACTTTTCTCGGCGGAAGGCTACCATTCCGTTTCCGCCGTCACCGCCTTTTACGTAAATCTTGACCTGATCCACAAACATGGGCGTTTGACACCTACTTTCTTTCACCTGTTTCTCTTTGTTGCTATCTTACCGTTAATTCAAAGAAAAAAGAATTTTTATCACCTGAGGGGACTGACATTTCTATAAAATCCGGCACCGAAAGGCCATCAAAAAGACAATCAAGACTATCTACATGTCCCTGAAAATCGAATCCGACCCTCAAGGCAGCTTCTTCAGACCCGCTGATCATAACCATCAGTGTATGTACGGAACTGCCGGTCAGCTGCTGATTCAGTGCATCAAAGAAATCACGCACAAAGCCTGTCAGCCTGCTGTCATATTTAGCAAGCCCGCTAATATCGTCGATAATCTCATATCCGAGCTCGAATGTATAATGAAGCCAATTGCCTGTCAGCAACAATTCTGCCAAGCATGGCATGTCCAAGTTCGACACTTTCGCTTCCTGTTTCGCATCTATAATGATTTCCTCAATTAGCCCTGACACGCGGTCCATTTTTCCTAATGCTAGATTACCTTGAATCAGCTGAATCTTATTCAGCCAATCATGCCGTGAGTGCCTCAATAAATCGATAGTGGTCCATTTAGTCTCCATCTCCATACATTCTCCTGTCGGATAATTTAAATGAGGTCCTGATTTATTCTACATATGTTTATACTAGTATAGCATAGCTGTTTCCTTATTTCTTCAGGAGAGGAATACATCGTCAGCAGCAATATATTTGGGGTCTATAAGGAAGTGTAACATCAAGCTTATTAAGCATAGGAGGCTTATAAAAAGAAAACTCCAACCGATGAGGTCAGAGCTTCATTGTTTGTTATTATTATGCTTCTTGTGCTACAGGGTATACGCTCACTTGTTTCTTGTCGCGGCCTAAGCGCTCGAATTTAACAACGCCGTCTACCTTAGCGAAAAGTGTATCGTCTCCACCACGTCCAACGTTCAAACCTGGATAGATTTTTGTACCACGTTGACGGTAAAGAATAGAACCACCACTTACAAATTGGCCATCAGCACGTTTAGCGCCAAGACGTTTGGAAATGGAGTCACGTCCGTTCTTTGTGGAACCTACTCCCTTTTTGGAAGCGAAGAATTGAAGATCCAATCTTAACATTTATTCCACCTCCTGTTAGCTATTTATAATTTTCATGTATTTGCCATAGTCACGTTCAATTGTCTGCAGGGACACAAGCATGGCTTGAATAAGAAGCTGTACCTTTTCGTCCTCCTCCGTTACCGGAAAAGTGACTTCGAGATAGCCGCCCTCTTTGCCAGCCTGGTCAATCTTAGGCTTCACATTTGTTAAGCTTAGAATGGCATTGACAGAGCCGAAGGCTACCGCCGATACCCCGGCACAAACAATATCCTGACCTTTTCTTGCAAAATCGGCGTGTCCTGACAGGCTGAACGATTGAACTCGCTCGCCATCTCGAACTACCTTTACTTTAATCATGCGCGTCGCCTTAGAAGCTGATCTTCTCGATCGTTACTTTAGTGTAAGGCTGACGGTGACCTTGTTTCTTACGGTTGTTCTTTTTCGCTTTGTATTTGAAAACGATGATTTTTTTGTCTTTACCTTGTTTTTCAACTTTACCTGTTACAGTAGCGCCTTCAACAACAGGGCTTCCAACTTTCACATCGTCTCCACCAACGAATAAAACTTTGTCGAAAGTAACAGATCCACCTTCTTCAACGTTCAATTTTTCAACGTAGATAGTTTGACCTTCTTCGACTTTAACTTGTTTACCACCAGTTTCGATAATTGCGTACATACCTGCACCTCCTTGAATGATCTAAGACTCGCCAACGGCAGGCGCCACAGATGCGGACTTATAACCTGACATGAGCGGTTGTAGCATGGGTGCTACAAACATAACAAACAAATACTATCATATAGAGACATTCATTGTCAATCTTCTTTTAGCTTCAATCGCAGCAGGCTGTCCCCTTCCTGTTGAGAGGATGCACGTCTCGCTCTCTCATCAAGCTCTTTAACGGACCCCGTTGCACGAATGACGAAACGATGATTTCCTTCTACTGCCGCCTGTCTGAATAGAACCTGCTTCCCATGCGGTTCCAGTTCTTTTCTCCGCTCCTTTAAAAGGGCGAAGAATTCCGGATCAGCATCAATCCAGATGCACTCATCCATCACATAACGCATGCCCTCGAGCTGCCTTGATAATTCATGCCACTCTGCCTTATTCCCTTGAATATGTCCGTTCCCATGACAGCGCGGGCAATCATCAAGCATGAGCTCATATAGGTCCGGCCCTTCTTTTTTGCGTGTGATTTGCAAAAGGCCAAGCTCTGTGAACCCGACAACGACCGACCGCGTCAAATCACGCCCAAGCGCTGACTCCATCTCTTCCTTTACCTTCTTGCGGTCTGCATTTGAGGTCATATTGATAAAGTCGACAATAATGATGCCGGATAAATTCCGCAGGATGACTTGGCGTCCAACCTCTTTTGCAGCAAGCAGGTTCGTCTCAAGCATCGTTTTCCGCTGGTCATGCTTGCCGGTGAATTTCCCCGTGTTCACATCAATGACATGCATAGCTTCCGTACGCTCAAATAGCAAATAGGCACCATTAGAGAGCCAGATGATTTTTTTTACGGCCTTTTCCAGGTCTGCCTCTGCCTGATGCTCTTCAAATAGAGGAATTTTGCTCTTTGCCCGCGAAATCGTCCAGTCATTTGTAGAAACAGCCTCCTTTAGAAGGCTGACTCCCTCAGAGGAGTTTGTGTAGCACTCCCCGCTAGTTCCATCCGTCCATTTTTGCACGATTTGCGTCATCCGATTATGCCCGCTTACAAGCCCTGGCGCCTTCACGGAATCTGCCCGCTGAATAAGCACCTCATATCTTTCACGAAGTCTCGCAAGCCTGTTCACGAATTCTCCTTCTCCTGCCTCAAGGAGCTGCGTACGGACAATCACTCCCTCATCTTCCCGCAAATGGTCTAAAGCAATGCCTTTCCATTTATCTGCCGTTTGGCGGCTTGCATTTTTGGAGGTTCGGACGAAATGCTCTCCCTTAATTAACACAAGTTCAGGATGAGAGATCTCAATCAGCGCGCTCACCTTTGCTCCCTTCGTTCCTTGAGGGTCGCGCACAACCCGGACAAGAAGCTTCTCTCCCTGCCTCACATAGGCGACGCCCGGCTTTCCGTCCGAGAGCTGGTAGCGCGGTGTCTCCTCAAAAGGCAAATAGGCATTCTTTTCAAGTCCGATATCCACAAAGGCCGCATTCATGCCAGGCACAACTTCCCGCACAATTCCGGCATACAGATTGCCTGCATACGGACCCTCTCCGTCACGTTCAATATGGAATACGTGAAGCCTGCCATCCCTCCAGATGCCAAGCCTTTTTTCTCCATTCTGATAATCCAATAAAATTTTATCCATAAAAATATCCTCCAACTGGCTCTTACTCTAACTTTAGCGAGTACGCCTCTGCCAGTCAATAAGGATAGAGCAGCTCCCCAATCGGCCTGTAGGCAAGCTTTGAGGTAAAGCAGGCATGAAGCACCTCTGACTCATCCAGCTTGCCAATTTCCTTCCTTTCATTCTTAATGACGATGACATGCTTATTATCCCTCCGGAAATGCTCAAGAATCTCAAAGATGGGCGTTTCCTTTTCCGCCTCAAGCCTTGAGATTGCCCGAATATCCTGCTGATGACCATAATGCCGCTCAAGCAAAAAACGCATGAACACATATTGACGGTGCTTCCATTCCTTCCAAAGCGAATATCCGAGAAATCCGGCAATGACCCACCAGTTGAAATTCAGTGGATTAAGCATTAATAGGCCAGCTAATAAAATAGCCAGAGAAACAAGAGAATACTGAATGATTAAGCGGTGTGCCTGGACGAATGGATGACGGAGGCTTAGCAGGATAAACAGAAGCTTCCCCCCATCAAGCGGCCAGATTGGCAAAAGATTTACTGCCAGTATGACTGTATTGAAAAGGAGAAACTCTTGATAAAGATGACCAGGCATCCATTCGTTCACATTGAAAAGGAAGGCTGCCCCGTAAAGCCAGAGATGCTGCGCCGGGCCAGCCAGCAGCACAGCCAGCTCTTCCTTCCAAGGAAGGTTCCCATGCTCCTCTGTCTCAAGCTCCCCTCCAAACGGAAGGAGCGTGACCGCCTTTATGCGCCAGCCATATATTTGCGCTGCTGCGGCATGGCCAAGCTCGTGAATTAGGACGAGCGAAAACATCATCAATATTTCCGCAAACTGCGCTGTAATGACTCCCAGTCCCATAACCGCCCATGTCAACGGATGAATTCGAATCTTCCAGAGTACCGGCAGAATCTTATTCAAAGGAAATCACCTCACCCGGGTCAATGAACCGACCTTCGGATTTCAGCGCAAAGTAAAATTCTCCTTTCCCCTCCTCTTCCTCTGAAGCTTGAACCCTTCCAAGCTTTGCCCCTTTCTTAACCTGTTCGTAAAGACTCACATCAATCGATTCTAAGCTTCCATACCAGGATTCACTCTTGTCAGCATGCTGAATAATGACCGTTTTTCCATATTCCTCTTTTTCACCCGCATAGATGACTACTCCTTCTTTCACGGTTCCAACAGAGGCTGCTGCGGCCGTCTTCACAATAACCCCTTGACCATTGTTCTCAAAGCTCTCCATGATTGTCCCACTTGCAGGCATAGAAAAATCTTCTTCCTTTTCTTTGTCTGCATTCTCCGGAAGGAAGGCAAATGGCTGGCCAACGGTTTCATCAAACCAATTAACAACACTCGCAAACTGAAATTCCTGCTCATACACTCCACCGATAAGCTCTCTAGCATCATCTGTCCAAGGCGCTGATGTTCTGTAAACAATGGCCATTACAAGCACGAGGCAGGTCGAGGCCAATACCTGAAAGAGCATCCATTCCTTCTTGATAAACACCTTATTAGGAGGACTTTTGATTCCCTCATCGTAAACGACCATATTCTCCGCACCCCAATCAAGCTCCTTGTCAGCGAGAATCGGACTCTCTCTCTGAGCCTCCTTTTTCTGATAACCAAGGTTCTTCTCTCTGTTCTTCCGCCGCTGGGCTATCCGTCTGCGGACATCTGCGCTGTTTTTGTATGCCATCCCCTTCACCCCTTAAGAAATACCATGTTAATTAAAACTATGAGTTTCTCGTCCAAGCTATGACTGGAGATGATAACGCAAAAAAGGCCCGCTGCAGCTAGGTTTACCAGCTGAGCAGGCCTTTTGGGATTAATTTTTAACACCGAATAATTTTTTTATGCGCGTGAAGACACCTGTCTTCGTTTCCTCCAGCGGTTTAAGCGGAATGGACTCGCCCAATATCCGGCGCGCAATGTCACGGTAAGCGATGGACGCCTTATTGTTTGGGTCAAACACGATGGGTTCACCTTGGTTAGACCCTTTAATGACATCATCATCATCAGCGACAATACCAATCAGATCGATGGAGAGATGGTTAGTGATCTCATCAATATCAAGTACATCCCCCTGCTTAAGCATATGACTTCGGATCCGGTTGATTACGAGCTTAGGAGCTTCAACATCCGGCTCCTTCTCCAGCAAGCCGATAATTCGGTCTGCATCACGGACGGCTGTTGTTTCTGGGGTCGTCACAACAATCGCCTTATCCGCACCCGCAACAGCATTGCGGTAGCCTTGTTCAATTCCTGCGGGGCAGTCAATAATAATATAGTCGAAATCGACTTTCAAACTCTCAATTAATTTCTTTACTTGCTTCGGTGTAACCGAAGACTTGTCCGCCGTTTGTGCTGCAGGCATTAAATAAAGCCTGTCTTCGAAGCGTTTATCCTTAACGAGCGCTTGATGCACCTTGCATCTTTCTTCAATGACATCCACCAAATCATAGATAATCCGGTTCTCAAGCCCCATGACTACATCTAAATTTCTTAATCCGATATCTGTATCGACCAAACAGACTTTTTTCCCCATTAACGCCAAGGCTGTTCCGACATTGGCACTTGTTGTCGTTTTACCGACACCGCCTTTTCCGGAAGTAATTACGATGGCCTCTCCCATGGCTATACGCCCTCCTCAAATAAGGATATATTCGGTCTCACTTTACTCAAGACTTGCAATCTATCAAACATGATTTCATTCGATTGATTCACATAAGCACATGCCATCATCTGGTCATCCTGCTCATGATGATCAAAGGAGTTATACAATATATCCCCAATGGTAATCAGCGCCGGCTTAAAGACAGAAGCTGAAATCACACAATCCTTATTGCCATTAATGCCTGCTTCGGCCCTTCCTCGCAATGTGCCCATCACAAATATATTGCCGCCGGCCTTAACGGTACCTCCAGGATTGACATCACCGACAAGGAGAAGATCTCCCTTCACCTCAAGCACCTGACCAGAGCGAACAATCTTCATTTCCTTTGTGACAGCCACTTCTTCTGCCATTCGCTTCGATTCTTCCAAAAGGATGACATTTGATTCGACATCCTTTACGGTCATATATCCTTTTTTCTCAACCAATTCCACAAGATGAGTGGCTTGCTCATCCGTTAAATATCGATTACCCGTATGTATAGTGACGTGTATACTGGATGCCGGCTCATTATTCGCCAGATGCTGATGATGAATGGACAGCTTTTCATCCAGGTCCCTCATTGCTTCAGAAAAGGAGGATGTGTCATCAATGACAATCATTAATCCTTGTTTACTTCCTTTAATCATAACATGCTGTACAGTTTTTTTCCCCATGACGTCGTGCTCACCTCAATGCAATTTAATTCGACATAAGCGCTGGCAAATCCTCTTTTAGCGGTATTCCGCCGCTTAGAGGTCTTCCTCTACTACCCATTTCTTCATCCATTTTGCAAATAAATGCGCAAATAGAATGAGGAAAACAAGATTCAGCAGTAAAGTAGGCAGCAATCTCATTTTTGCAAAATCAATGAAACTCAATGAAGCAAAACCAATCAAACTGTTCACCTCATACACGATGATCTCAAGAACAGATATTGCAAGCAGGCTGACCGTTGAGACAATTCCCAGATTCACTTGCAAAACCTTCATCAGCTGAGATGAAAGGTAGACCATTAATGGCAGGGTGAACGTGTAAATGCCCAGTATTTCTGTATAAACAACATCGTAAAAAATTCCAAGCCCGAAACCATACCATATAGCCATTTCCTTCTTGCCGTATACGGTCAAGAACACTAAGAAAATCATAATGAACCTCGGTACGAGAATATAATCCGTCTTATTGAGGAGGCTTGAGAATACCTCTACGAAAATACCTTCTGAAATAAAGACAAGCACCGCAAGAAGGAATACCCTAATTTTCATTATAGGTCATCCCCCTCAGTACTTTCTGTATCGACCTCGGCAGTCGAACGTTTAACAATCATGACATCGTTGACATCATCAAAATTGGCTGCAGGCTTAATATAAGCCGTCTGTGTCAATCCATACTGATCAATGATAACCTCTTCCACTTTGCCGACAACCAGTCCTTTAGGGAATACACCTCCAAGGCCGGAGGTTTCCACATTGGAGCCTTCCTTAATATCCGCATCATACAATAGTCCTGTGAGCATGAGCGCTTGCTTATCCTCATCAAACCCTTGAATAAAGCCGTATGCGGGCTTCTTCCCCTGCACGACAGCGGAGATGCGGTTTTGCGGGTCAAGTGCTGTCAGCAGCTGAACAGTGGACGTAAATTGGGACACACTTTTCACCTTGCCAATCAAGCCTTTAGCCGTTATGACAGCCATATTCTTCTCAATCCCATTGACACTTCCCTTGCTCACGGTCAAGGTTTCATGCCAGCGTTCCGGACTTCTTCCGATAACGGTCGCTTGAGTGACGGTAAATTCACTGAGCGACTCTTCTTTTTCAACCATTGCTCGCAGCTCTTTGTTTTCTTTTTCTAGATCATAAATTTCTGTTTCAAGCTTCACATACTCTTCCAGGCGCGCTTTAAGATTTTTATTTTCCTCATATGTATTTCTTAAATCGGAAAGATTCTCAAAAAAGCCCGCTATTGCAGAAGCGGGCTTATGGAAAATTGTTTGCACAAAGCCGGCAGAGTCCTTCATAAACTGTTCCGGCCAGCTTAGTTCATCTCTTTCCCTAAGTGAGAACCCTATTAAAGACACCAGAAAGATGATGCTAATCAGCAAGATAATCAATTTTTTGTTTAAGAAAAATTGCGGCATATTCTTGCTCCTTCATCGTTATTATCCTCTTTCGGGATTTTTCAGGCTTTATTCGGTTTTTATTTCGTTGCTTTCCCCTTGAACAAATGGATATGGTCAAGCGCTTTTCCTGTACCAATTGCTACGCAGTCAAGCGGGTTTTCCGCAATTAAGACAGGCATTTTTGTTTCTTCAGAAATCACCTTATCAAGGTTGCGAAGTAAAGCTCCGCCTCCTGTCAAGACAATTCCGCGGTCCATAATATCCGCAGCAAGTTCTGGCGGAGTTTTTTCAAGCGTGTTCTTCACGGCATCAACAATCGCATAAACAGTATCATGCAACGCTTTTGCAATCTCTTCAGGCGTGATTTCAATTGTTTTTGGTAATCCAGTCAACAGGTCACGGCCGCGGATTTCCATGTTTTCAACACCTTCTGGATCACCAGCAGAACCGATTTCCAATTTGATGGCTTCAGATGTACGATCACCAATCATAAGATTGTAATTCTTACGGATGTAGTTAATGATTGCTTCATCCATTTCGTCACCGGCAATGCGGATGGATTGACTTGTTACAATACCGCCAAGGGAGATAATAGCCACTTCAGTTGTACCGCCGCCGATATCAACAACCATGCTTCCTGTCGGCTCCCATACAGGCAGGTTCGCACCGATTGCTGCCGCAAATGGTTCTTCAATTGTATAAGCATCACGTGCGCCAGCTTGTCTAGTTGCATCCACAACCGCTCTTTCTTCAACGGCTGTAATGCCGGATGGCACACAAACCATGACATATGGCTTACGGGCAAACAAGCCTTGGTTTTTCAACGCTTGCTTCATATAATATTTCATCATCGTAGCTGTTGTATCGTAATCAGCGATTACCCCGTCTTTCATCGGGCGAAGAGCAACAACATTCCCCGGTGTACGGCCAATCATATTCTTCGCATCATTACCGACAGCAACGATTGATTTTGTATCAGTTTGGAAAGCCACAACGGATGGCTCACGCACAACGATTCCTTTTCCTTTTACATAAACCAGCGTATTGGCAGTTCCTAAATCAATTCCTAAATCTCTATTTCCAAGCATTTTTTAATATCTCCCTTTCTGAAACGTATTCCATATTAGGCATGAATTTTTTCCATTATATTTTTCTATATAGGTAAAAGAGTTTATCTTCATGACTTTGTTAATTATATTGTCGATATCTGCATAAATCCATTCTTCCATTCAGAAGATCATCCGCGGATTTTCGCCTTATTTCAGCAATAATAACGCATAACAGAGCTTTTTTTCCGTAAGAGGCTGAAAATAAACCCAGTTAAAAAATCATACGTTATATTATAGCTCATCCTTTTTTGAATTCATAGTATTATAAATATCCTTTTTCTTTCAGACTGACATATTTCTTCTCTCCAATAACCAAATGGTCCAGCACTTCAATTCCCATGATTCTTCCGCACTCGACAAGGCGTTTCGTCACTTCAATATCTTCTCGGCTTGGGGTCGGGTCACCTGAGGGGTGGTTATGCAAGCATATAATAGATGCTGCTGACCTGCGGAGAGCTTCTTTGAAGACTTCTCGGGGATGGACAATAGAGGCGTTTAAGCTGCCGATGAAGATGGTTTGCTTGTGCAATATTTGGTTTTTGGTATTTAGATAAAGGCAGACGAAATGTTCCTGAGATAAAAAGCGCATATCATTCATGCAATAATTGGCGCAATCCTCTGGAGACCGGATCACATACCGTTCCTCGTTCGTCAGATTGCTTATTCTGCGGCCAAGTTCCATCGCAGCAGCCAACTGGACTGCCTTCGCTTCCCCTATTCCCTTGATCGCAGTCATTTCTTCAATTGTGGATTCCTTCAGGAGTCTTAAACCGCCAAACCTCGTCAGAAGCTGGTTGGCCAAGACCATCACGGAATCCTCTTTCGTCCCTGTCCTAAGGAGAAGGGCAAGTAATTCTTGGTTGGAGAGACTTTCTCCTCCGTATTGCAGGAATCGCTCACGCGGACGTTCATCCTTCGGGTAATCCCGAATCATAATTTGCGTATCCATATCATCCTCCATTCCATTGACGGAGCGGGGGCCTTTACGTATGCATGATGTCCTTCAGCTCCCGATTCAGCCTTGAAACGGGCAATCCTACAACCGTGAAATAATCTCCTTCTATTCTTTTAACGAGTAAGGAACCATATCCCTGAATGCCATAGGAACCCGCTTTGTCAAACGGCTCTCCTGTCAACACATATTGCTCAATATCCTGCGTGTCTAATGGCCAAAATTCAACATCTGTCTTCTCATAAAAAAGATGGGTACGGCCTTCTTTCACAAGAGCCACACCTGTATAGACCTGGTGGACCTTGCCGGATAATTGCGTCAGCATGGAGATAGCATCCGCCTTACCCTTGGGCTTTCCCAACACTCTTCCGTCTGAGACGACGATTGTATCTGCACCTATCACAATGGAGTTCTTGGTAGTTTCAGCGATTGCATTTGATTTTATGCGCGCCAATTCCATAACGATTTCATGAGGCTGCAGTCCATCCTGATAGGTCTCCTCCACATCACTTGCCTTCACCTGGAAGGGGATGCCGAGAAGTTCGAGTAATTCCTTTCTTCTTGGGGAAGAAGAAGCTAAGATTAGATTCATTTTGTCACCTGCTATGAAAAGTTTAGATAGGGAGATACATATTAATCCTAACAGAATGCGACACCTTTCTCAATTCCCTATTGCTTCCACACAAAAGAAAAAAGAGCGGCATCATCCACTCTCTGCCTTTTCAGGGTAGCTTCACCCTTTAAAGATGATTATTTCCCGAGAAATAGAGTTCACAATTTGCTCCATTCAACAGCGAATTGGAGGGTACACTGCTGGATCTGCATCAATAGCTCTGGCTTTGACTCCTGCTCGTATTGAGTCCAAAGCTTCTTCATGCTGGAATTCAAATTGTACATATTTTGCAAATTATCCGGCACCTTTTCTAATGAGAATGCTTCTGACTTTGGCGCAGATGTCTTATCACCCATTAAATGCTTCGCTGTAACAGCATCGTATTGCTGCACATTAAGAAGCATCGCTTGAATGGCTTTTTGTTCTGCTTTCGTGTAGCCTTGACGGCTTTTCCCTGAGAATTGGACTTCCTTCCAAAACGTCTCAGTTCCCTTCTTGTTAAAGAACACGGCTAATTGCTTCGCATCCTCAAGGCTGCCAGCTGTACCGAGGTAAATATACCATTGGTCGGACTGCTTTAAAATGATTGGCGAGTATCCATCCTCCTCAAGAAGAAGAACCCGCTCCTCGGCAGCTTCCTTCGAGGAGTATACTCCACCTTGAACCATGAAGGCTGTCCATTCCTTGCTGACAGGCTGACCTTCAGATTCTGAAACAGCCGCACCGAGGGTCGGCAAGCCTGACTGCTGCTGTCCCACTTTCTCACCGGTCCCGCCAAAGAGAACCATCTTTAGGGCAATAATTCCGAACACCGTCCCTGTGACAAGGGCCACAAGAACAGGCAGACCCACTCCGAACAACCGCTTCTTACTGGGTTTAACTTTCCCAAATGTCCATGTTTTCTTTGGCTTTTTCCCTCCATCTATTGTGGCCTTCTCTTCACCCCCGCCAGGGACAATCCAAAGCGGAGGTTCCGGTTCCTCCTCCACACTGCTGGCCACCTGTTCAAGGGTTTCCCTTATGTCCGGATCCTCACTCGATATCCATTTGTACACCCTTTGCTCCCCGTTCACATTAACAATGATTGTTCTCTCCTGTGTTGGCTTGTCCATTGCATGGCCTCCGCGTTTTAGACCATCTTATCATCCACCGCCAAAAAAAGAACAAGACTCTTGTCGTCTTGTCCAAAAAGCTTTCGTCAAATTTCTAGGCTTCCACATCTCCCGCATGCTCTTCATCCCTATGAAGCATACGCTGACCATAAATAAAACATGCGGCGGATTCATCTCTGCCTCCCACTTCATCCCGGTATCCGGGTCAATGTTTACCCGAAATAATCTTCTAGCGCCACTCCAAACGGGTCATTTGAATACCGGTTTCTTGAATCGATTTCCTTGCTATTATATATAGAGGTTACCTGGTCTCCTTACCAATTTGATGATGGACATTTTCGCAAAAGCAAACAGAAGTAAAAAGTAATAAAAATCATTGGTAATATTTATATGTTTTATGAGTTTTACATTGGTGGTAAAGCAATAATTATCACTTGGAGGAGTCTCATTATCGTCAATACTGCCAAACACAATCTATCAAGTAAGCGGCAGCCATAATAAATGGTGTGTCTCCAATCAAAAGCTGTTCCCTTTGAGTTTAGTAGAACTTCCTTAAGGAGTAAGTCATGAAAGCATTTTTCCTAACCACCAACATCATCTTTTGGATCATTCTTCTATACTATACCGTACTTACAGTCGTAGGTTTATTCCAACGAAAAAAAGCAAAAAGGCTTAATCCGCTGGCTGAATACCCTTCACTTGATGTACTAATCCCTTCTCATAACGAAGAGATTGTTATGAAGGATACTTTATCTGCAATGGCCAAGCTTGAGTATCCCGGAAATATACAAATTTATGTTCTGAATGACAATTCTCAAGATAAGACCGGTGAGATAGCAGAATTCTTCGCCAATAAACATGCTCACATCCATCACATCGAAGTACCTGAGAGCAATGAACCAAGAGGAAAAAGCAGAGTATTAAATTATGGTTTATCCATTTCTGATGGAGAATACTTCATTGTATATGATGCTGACAATCGACCTAATCCCGATGCAGCTATTCGCTTGATGGAAATTACAATGAACACAGAAAATGCTGCTGGGGCAGTTGGTTGTGTAAGAACTTTAAACGATCAAAATAACTGGCTTACAAGGTTTATAGCAATAGAATTCAAAACATTCCAATTGATTATGCAATCTGGCCGTTATGCATTACATAGGATTGGCTCTTTACCCGGCACCAATATGTTATTAAAACGAAGCATCATAACGGACCTTGGTGCATATGACCCATACGCTTTAGCTGAAGATGCAGAATTAACTATTCGCCTTTCGTCTAAAGGATATGTTATTGCTGTTGACCCTCATTCTCAGACATGGGAACAGGAGCCACAAACTTTAAAAGCTTTAATGAAACAGAGGACTCGTTGGCTGCAAGGAAACCTGTACATTATGTTCAAGTTCTTCAAAGAAAAAAATTGGTGGAAGAAGCCTTGCATTATACACCTTACTTATTATCTTACTATTTACGTTATCTTTGGCGGCCTTCTTCTCTCTTCCAATATCTTGTTTATATTAGGATTGTTCGGTTTCATCAATTTTAACTCTGGAATTAACTATCTTTTCTTCTGGTTTCTTGCCTATCTGACCTACACAATCCAGTTACTGTGCGCGGTTTGGTATGACAAGAAGTTATCAGCGAAAAACGTATTAGCTGCATCACTTATGTACTTCACATACGCTCAACTATTCATTTTCTTATTAGTCCGGGGACTTGTGTTGATGATGAAAGACAAGAGAAACGGAACAGTTATCTGGGATAAAACAGAAAGGGTTGCTATTGAAAAATAATATGCAGCCTTTTTTGCCTGTTTCGAGCACCTGATACTCAGAGGAATGATTTGTGAATGAGAAAAATATAAGGAATTAAAGTAAATGTTTCACAGATTAAATGGTTAGTCTGGAATGGGAATGTTCACCTGCATTCAAACGACCTACTGTAGCAGGCATTCTAAGAAGATGACCGCGCTCTCTTTAAGCAGCAAAGAGGATTTCCTTTGTTCCTTCACAATCCGACCGTATTGTGATATCACTTATGCAAAAGAAAACCACCGTCCCATACTCCAAGTATCATATCCATTGATTTCCCTTGAAATGGGAATCACGACCACCTTATCATACTAGATGCATAGACAACTGCATCGGCAGCCTGCCTTAACTTCCCTTATAGAAAACGCCAATACCAATCAAGCACATCCTGTCCAAAAAAATAAGCGGAAATAGTCCCTGCCGCGATGAATGGACCAAAAGGCATTGGCTCTCCTCGCTTTACCAATCCAGCAATTAAGCCTGCCCCCCCAAAAATCGCACCCAAAAGCGTTGCAAATATAAAAGAAAGAAGTACTCCTTTCAGCCCAATCGCAAAGCCGACTAAGGAAAACAGCTTTATATCCCCGCCGCCCATACCGCCTTTACTGATAACGGCAATGAAAAATGGAATCATAAAACCAGCAAGCCCTCCTGCAAGCGGATCCCACCACGGGTCTAATGGGATGAATATCCGAAGCAATAAAAAAACAATGGTAAAAAAAAGCAGGATTTTATTTGGAATAAGCATGTACATAATATCTGATACGAAAATGATTACCATAAGCGAAATCAATGCCCATGCAATGATAAGCTCCATACTCCATCCGAGCAGGAGCGGAGCTGCTGCAAATAGCAGCCCCGTCATTAGCTCTATGATGGGATAAAGCGGAGAAATACGCTTACCGCATTTGCGGCAATTCCCCTTCAAAACGAGATACGAAATGACAGGCACTAACTCAAGAGGTGCCAAGGTATGGCCGCAGGACGGACAAGCCGACCTCGGCATTACGATTGATTCCTTTGCCGGAATCCTCAGACCAGCTACATTATAGAAGGAGCCAAGGATGAGGCCGGCGAGGAAGATTAGTAGAGTAAGAGTAATCATTTATTAGCCATCTTCTCCTATGAGTTTAATATTGTCTCTTGCAAATTTGCTGCCGTTTTAACTCCATTATTAATAATAGAATAATTACATTGCTTCATTAAGACTAACTGTATGTATTAAAGCTCAATCCTCTTATTGAAAATAGGTTACTGGGGATTTATCTGCTAAATCCTCGAAATATTCTCCATTTTGTCGTTTGAATAATGCAGAATCAAATAATCATACCTCAACATTCTTCTTATTTGTACCAACGCCAGAATAGCGAAACAGCACCGTTGGCCTTTTCCCCTTAGCTTATCTGTTTGCACTCCCTTCCCCCTGAAAAAATACCATATAAAAGTTATGTAGTTCTACACACTCGAAATATACAATCTTCCACCACATCACACTGATAAGCAGGGACACCATCCTGCGGAACAAACGCTCATCTACTCCTGTGATCCACACTTGCCGTTATTTTCTTAACGTAAAATTCAACCGTCTCTGTAAGCATGGAGGACTCAATACATTGGAGGCCAAGATGGTAAGCCTAATAAAAAGGAATAGGGGAAACGAACAGTCATAGCGTGTATAAGGCTATCCGCCCTCCTTCCACCCCATTCCTATTTAGGTATTATTATCCATATACACAACATATTTTATCAAATATTCCGATTAATGTCACATAATGTTTTAAATAATAAGGTCCTAAGTCTGATAGTCATTTTTCCTATGCTCTTTCGTCATTAAAGCTCATGTCATCAAAAATTACTTTTGGTCACGAATCAGAAACGGTCGGGCTTCAGCCAAAAAATAAAGAGAGCCGGTTATCACTAACACATCCTCTTTTCTCATTCGTTTGCAGGCCTTTCTAATCGCATCCTGCCAATTCTCTTCAATATATTTCTCCTTAAGGATACTTGTCTTAAATAATTCCTCCGCTTCATTCATCCGCTCCATCCTTGTTTGTGTAAAGGTAATGCTGTCAGCCCTTCGTTCAATCACTTTGATCATCCTCTGATAATCCTTATCCTTCAGGGCTGCAAAGACAAAGTGAATTCTCCTTCCCTTATATCGCTCCTCTATCGTTTGAAGCAACACCTTCATACCTGAAAGATTATGGGCGCCGTCAAGAATGACGGCTGGATTGCTTGAAACCTGCTCAAAGCGCCCCTCCCATCTCGCCTTCAGCAATCCAGAACGGATACTCGCCTCCCTCACCGGGAAATCATATTTCCTATCAAGCAGCACGCAAGCCTGAACAGCCAATGACGCATTGTTCAGCTGATGCCGACCGAGCATCCGTAATGTGAGCCCGGAAAAGTTCAGCTCTTTCGAACAAAAATCAAAGCCTTCCTCCCCCTCCTCAAGTACACGGTTCTCCGGCCAGAAATCCATGCCAATTCGATATAATTCAGCATGTTCTTCCTCCGCTTTATTCATGATAGGCTGTATCGCCTCCGCTGATTCAACCCCCGTTATGACCGAAATGCCTTTTTTAATAATTCCAGCCTTCTCTACAGCAATTTCAGCAAGGGTGCTTCCAAGGATTTGCGTATGTTCAAGAGAGATACTTGTAATAATGGCAAGCATAGGGGTAATAATATTTGTCGAATCGAGCCTGCCTCCGAGCCCAGTTTCAATCAAAGCAATGGACGGGTGTCTTCTTTCAAAATACATGAAGGCTAGGATCGTGTAGATTTCAAAGGTGGTTAAATAACTGCCTTCATCATCGGCCTCCCTCAAGATAGGCATTAGTTCATTCAATAAATCAACGAGCTCTTCATCCGTAATCATGTCATCATTAATCCTTATTTGCTCATTCGCCTTTTCTAAATAAGGAGAAGTAAAGGAGGCAACATCATATCCCTCTGTCATCAAGATTTCTTTCAAAAAGGCAAGGGTCGACCCCTTTCCATTCGAGCCGGCGATATGAACCATCGGAAGCTTTCTTTCTGGATTTCCAATTCTCTCAAGCACCCTTTCCATGCGTTCAAGACCAAAGTCCATCCCAAGCTTGGCTGCACGCTCATTCAAAAAGGCAAGTGCGTCCTCATAGCTTTGAATCATCCTAATCACTCCATTCCCTATAACAACACCCTGCTCATATTCGAACAGGGTGTCATCATTAAGCCAATATTAAGCTAGTTCTTCTAGATCTTTCAAACGATTTTGGACTGCTTCACGTTTTTCAAGGTAATCAGCCAATTTCGCTCTTTCCTCTTCAATAACTTTTTCAGGTGCTTTCTTCATGAAGCCTTCATTGCCGAGTTTTTTCTCAATGCGCTCGACTTCCTTCTGCCATTTATCGAGCTCTTTTTGAAGTCGTTTTAGTTCTTCTTCAATATTGAGAAGCCCTTGTAAAGGAAGGATTAATTCAACACCTGTCACGATAGCGGTCATCGCTTTATCGTCAGCCGGGATATCCGTTCCAATGGTTAGTTCCTCTGGGTTACAGAAGCGTTCGATATAGCTGCGGTTCTTCTCTAGGACAGCCATTGTTTCCGCATCCTTCGCTTTTAAGGAAAGCTTGATTTTCTTGCTGAGCGGCGTGTTAACCTCTGCACGGATGTTACGAACAGTGCGGATGATCTCAACAAGCAATTTCATCTCATCGGATGCTTTCTCATCTGTCAGTTCATCCTTAACAACCGGCCATGCAGCCGTTGTGATGGATTCGCCCGCGTGCGGAAGGTTCTGCCAGATTTCCTCTGTAATGAACGGCATGAACGGATGCAACAGACGCATCGTTTGATCAAGCACATATGCTAGGATAGAACGAGTTGTCTTTTTCGCTGCTTCGTCTTCACCATACAATGGGAGCTTAGCCATTTCGATATACCAGTCACAGAAGTCATCCCAAATGAAGTTGTAAAGGGCACGGCCCACTTCACCGAATTCATATTTATCAGCAAGCCTTGTTACGGTTTCAATCGTTTCATTCAAGCGTGTCAAGATCCATTTATCCGCAACAGATTTCTCTCCGCTCAAATCGATTTCATCATAAGTCATTCCGTCCATATTCATTAGTGCGAAGCGGGAAGCGTTCCAGATTTTGTTTGCGAAGTTCCAAACGGATTCCACTTTCTCATAGCTGAAACGCAAATCCTGTCCTGGGGAGCTTCCAGTCGTTAAGAAGTAACGAAGGGAATCGGCTCCGTACTTGTCGATAACCTCCATTGGGTCAACGCCGTTTCCAAGGGATTTACTCATCTTACGGCCTTGCTCATCACGTACTAAACCATGGATGAGTACATCTTTAAATGGACGCTCGCCCGTGAATTCAAGACCTTGGAAGATCATACGGGACACCCAGAAGAAGATGATATCATAGCCTGTCACGAGTGCCGCAGTTGGATAATAACGCTTGAAGTCCTCTGCATCCTTCTCCGGCCAGCCCATTGTAGAGAACGGCCATAATGCGGAGCTGAACCAAGTATCAAGGACATCTGTATCCTGCGTCCAGTTCTCAATGTCTGCCGGCTCCTCTCGACCAACATATACTTCACCTGTTTCCTTATGGTACCAAGCAGGGATTCTGTGGCCCCACCATAGCTGTCTGGAGATACACCAGTCATGGATATTATCCATCCAGTTCAAGTACGTCTTCTCGAAGCGCTCAGGAACAAATTGTACCTTGCCTTCTGTCTCCTGCAGTTTAACTGCTTCTTCTGCCAAAGGTCCCATTTTAACGAACCATTGTGTGGAAAGATATGGCTCAACTACCGCACCGCTGCGCTCGGAGTGACCCACTTGGTGGATATGCTCCTCAATCTTGAAGAGAACGCCTGCCTCTTGCAGGTCCTTTACGATTTGCTTGCGGCATTCGAAGCGGTCCATGCCTTCGTATTTGCCGGCTTTCGCATTCATCGTGCCATCCTCATTCATAACAAGAACACGTTCAAGATTATGACGGTTGCCTACCTCAAAATCATTCGGGTCATGTGCCGGCGTAATCTTAACGGCACCAGAACCGAAGTCTTTCTCAACATACTCATCACCAACAATTGGAATCTCGCGTCCAACGATTGGCAGAATCAAGGTCTTGCCGATTAAGTGCTTGTAGCGCTCATCTTCCGGGTGTACCGCAACAGCTGTATCACCAAGCATTGTTTCCGGACGCGTTGTTGCGACTTCAATATGACCGCTACCATCAGCCAACGGATAATTCATGTGATAGAACGCGCCTTTCACTTCCTTATGAATAACCTCGATATCAGAGATGGCTGTTTTTGTGGAAGGATCCCAGTTAATGATGTATTCGCCGCGGTAGATTAAGCCTTTCTCATAAAGGGTAACGAAAACTTCACGAACCGCTTTAGATAAACCTTCATCAAGGGTGAAACGCTCACGGGAATAATCAAGTCCAAGTCCCAGCTTCGACCATTGCTCACGGATATGGCCGGCATATTCCTCTTTCCATTTCCATGTTTCTTCAACGAACTTCTCACGTCCAAGATCATAACGGGAGGTACCTTGTCCGCGAAGCTTTTCTTCTACCTTTGCTTGGGTAGCGATACCGGCATGGTCCATTCCTGGAAGCCAAAGGACATCATAGCCCTGCATTCGCTTCATTCTTGTCAAAATATCTTGAAGAGCTGTATCCCATGCATGACCAAGGTGCAATTTGCCCGTAACGTTCGGCGGCGGAATCACGATTGTATATGGTTCCTTCTCTTGATCTTGGCCAGCTTCAAAGAACTTGCCCTCAAGCCACCAGTCATAGCGGCCTTTTTCAATTGACTGCGGATCATATTTCGTCGGCATGCCAATTTCTTTTTGTTCTTCGCTCATGTTCATTCTCCTTCTTTCTTCTATTTTGGGGTCCTGGAAAATAAAAAAAACCGCTCCATCCTTCTGTTATCAAAAGGACGAAACGGTTAGTCTCGCGGTACCACCTTCATTCCGGCACATGCTGAATAAGCATGCCTCCGGCTCTTCATTCATCATAACGGCTCTTCACCGGTTCTCGCTACTTTCAACAGGTTCACGAAAACAGCTCCTGGGCGACCTTCTGCGGATTTGGTTACTGAAGGAATCTTTCAGCCGGTGGATTCCTCTCTCTAACAGCCTTCTGCCGCGTACTCTTCCCATTCAAAGCTTTTCATTTGGATTAATTTAATACTGTTATCATACATAAGTATGCAGCCTGTCGTCAATCATTGTTTCCCAAATTTATATAATTTATTCAATTAGGTATCCGCACAAAAGCCTAGCCCCTTGAATAGACTAGAAGAAAGGGGGAATGTATGCATGAGACGAAGGATGAATAGGTACAGCCTGCCTCCTTGGATACAGAACACCATTAATGTGACGCGTCAATTTGCTGTTCCGGTAACCGTATTTCAGGGAATCCGCACCTTTTTCCTCCCGAGCATCTTTGACCTGCTTCTGCTCTTTTTCCTAATCGGCCTTGTACTCGCCTTTCACTTTGAAATCATCTAATGCTTTGATTTACCGGGCAGACTGCCCGGTTTTTCTCTGTCCATTAATAAAGGCAGCCCTTTATTCGGCTGCCCAATCAATCATCCTGTTCCTTCGGCTTCTTGCTTTCCTCGATTTGTTCCATTCTCATAATGATATATTCGATATTCTTCAATAACCAATACTGCCGCTGAAACTTCCGGCAATAGTCCATTTCATCCTTTCCAGATATCTTCCTTGAATATTGGTCGACGATTTTAAGGCAGTTTGCAGGATAGGCCATATAAGACATGAAAAGAAGCATTTCTCCCTCCTTGAAAGGGAAAAAGCGAAAATACCCGTTAATCCACTCCACCGTTTCCGCCGACTGGATTGGATAGGTTTTCAATTGCTTCACAACAAATGGCAATAGATCAAAATACGCAGGTGCTATTTTGGTTCGCTCGAAATTGATGAAATGTCCGTACCCATTCTCACTGTATAAGAAATGGTGAATGGACACATGCCCATGTGTAATGACATTACGGACCTTTTCTTCCTCCTTCGTCTGCTCATACCACTTCTTAAATTTATTCATAGAATAGGTCAGGGCCTGTGAGACGTCATAATAACAAAGACAGAACAATTGCTCGAACGGTGACATATACCATTTCTTCTCAATTGTATTCATATATTCAAGCAAGAATTCCCGCTGCTCCTCCCACTCCTGAAGGGTTTTCTCATAATGCTCCTGCCTCTCCTGGGACGGGATGCTCGATTCCTTCGATGAAATGGTATGCATACGTGCCAGCTCACGGAACATTTGCTGATGACGTTCATCTCTTTCCTCCACCACCTCATCAGGCAGCCAGGGCATAAGATAGCTGAGCTTATCATTATGCAGAACCGCATACCGTCCATCAATTGCTGGGAAGATCGGCACAATGCGGTTATATCCATTTTGATAGAGAGTTTGGATATTTTTGATGAAATCAAAGCCTTTTTTAGCCTTGATTGTCTTAACGGCAAAAATGCCATTGTTCGTATAAACCTTTTTAACTTTTCCAAAATCCTCATAGAACTCAAGCTCCAGCTGATAATTCTGCAAATAATCAGCCAGCCATTTATCATCCGCTCTTAACATCATAATGGCACCCTTTCTCCTCGTGCCTATTAGGCAAAGGGCAGAGCCACAGGAATTTGTGCACTCTGCCCTCTCATTTACTCAGTTGATTTATTGGATGAAGCGGTAACTGGAATATAGATGACCTGGCCTGCTCTTAAACTATCAATCTCCCCGATTCGGTTAACCCGAGCGATATGCTGAGCGCTGATTTGATAACGGTCTGCCAGACTATCAATCGTCTCATTTCCTTGGACAATATAGACCTTCAACTTAGCCTGCCTGGTCTCCTCCTCAGCGGTGAATAAATCATAAAGCAGGGATTTAGACTCTGCCTTACCAGTATTCTTATATTCTTCCTTCGGTTCCTCTTTCTTTGGATAATTTCTTGAGTACTCCTCTCTCGGAGTATACGATGCCTGCGGCGGCTCTTTGCTTTCGTTCGTTGTTGGCATATGATTCAGGAAATCCCTATCCTCATCGAACTCCTCGTCCTCCTGTGCCTCCTGCTGTTCAACAGGAATTCTCGCCTCCGCATAAAAATCATCCTCATTCGAGGACTCTTTGCCAAAGGTAGGATAGGATGGAAAGCTGAATGGAGTCAATTCCTCTTCATATTCCTCCTCCTCAGCCTCTACCTCTGTACTTGAGCGGTATAACGGCAGCTCCTCGGTCTTTGCTTCAATGAGAATTTCCTCCGGTGACTCCTCCGTTTCTGCCTCACTTTCCCTGTATTCCACAGCTGCCTCAGGAAGAATGGCTTCTGCTGCCTCTTCAGCCTCTTCTTGCTCCTCCACTTCTTCACGCTCAATTAATAATTCCTCTTGGATACCAGTAATCCAAAGCTCCGCCGTTAAATGTAAACAGCCATCCTCCAAGAGCTGATAATCAAAGCTTTGGACACCTACACTCAGTTCATTCCGGTCCTGTACCCGCTCAGCCGGAACGGTAATATCGACAGGGAAGTGATGCTGGAATTCATACGTATCCTCCCGTTGGTCCGTGATGGAGACATAGCGGCGGTTCAATTCATCCTCTTTGGGTTCGATATTGCCCTCTTGTGGTTTGTATTCCCCCATAAGATCCAATGTTCCTCGCAAAATCACATACTGTTCCACCTCATGCACAGATACATTCGGCTCAAGTGAGATGGAATAAAGCTCGCTAACTTCCTGTCCGCTTTGAAACCACACATTTTCTTCTAATGAAAATCGTAAATACGATGTATTTTCTGGAGACATGCCTGTTCCTCCTTCCAACCCTTTTCATCTAAATGTCATTTAAAGCCTATGCGGGTATCGTTGAAATTATGAACAGGATTACAGAAGAGTGACCGAAACGCAAGTCGTTTAACACCTAACATTTCCCATGCCGAATAAAGGAATATGGTATAATAAGGGACAACTACTCGGTGCGGGTGGTATGCACTTTCTTTTCCTTATTTTAAAAAGGGAAGGGAGGTGATATGCCAATGGATTTTCTGCAAACTTTAGCCAAAGATACAGCAACGATCTTTCTAACGACCTTTGCTGCAGGCATCGCCATGCGATTTGCTAATCTTCAGCTGAAGGGCAAACGAAAAACCACCCCGTGCCGGCCAAAGCAAAAGGGTGGTTCTTCATCCAAGAAATAGCATAATGGGCATACCACTCGCAGTAGTTGCCGCCAGAGAGTTAACGGCTCTCTGGTTTTTTCGTTTATAGTTATGTTTAATAATATACCCTTCCTGTCATTTGTTCAATCAAAAGTTACGCCGAATTTAAGACTAATTCCATCTAGAAAAAGAGGCTCGGACAAAACGAAATAAATGATCCTCAATAACGAAAACTTCTTCTTCCTATTCAACAGCAGTTGGAAAGATAAATCCGTTCCATTACGCGAAATGCACTCGACTCCTGCGGGAAGTAGAGAAAAGGCTGAGACCCCACAGGTGTGTGCACCGAGGAGGCTCAAGCCTTTCTCCCTCCGCGGAAAGCGAGTGCATTTTGCTCCATTCCACTAGTCACTGATGTTAGAAAGCCACAATCAACTAATGCATGGAAAATCAACAAATAAAAATCCGAACAATTAGACGATAGTTTATCATTGGCTGAAATACTTATGTCCTAGCCTCTTATTTTTCATTATCCTTCAATCTTTCCCTGCACCTTACATAGATGATTTTATTCTCTTCTGTTTGTCGAAAGCCGGGCAACGTCATGCGTTCTTCACAGAAAAGGAATTGAATCAATATACGATGATTTTTACTTTATTTGCAGACAGGTAGAAGTGGACATCCCTTACAATAAACCTGATGGAGTGCAAGCACAAAAAAACTGTAGATCAAATCAATAATGGATTTGGTCTACAGTCTGAGGGTAAGCATTCATTAACCTTTTATCTTTCCAAATTCAAACAAAATTAATTTAACGTATAATTATGGGACAGTCACTTTCTCCACTTACCCTTTAATCGCCTTGAACGCTTTTTGGGCTGCTTGAATGGTTTTCTCGATATCCTCATCACTATGCTCCGTTGATAGGAAGACGCCCTCGAATTGAGACGGAGGAAGAAAGACGCCATTATCCGCCATTTGTTTATAATACTCCGCAAAGAACTTAAGATCAGACGTTTTCGCAGATTCATAGTCCTTCACCTGCTCATTCGTGAAGAAGAAGCCAATCATGGAGCCTGCCCGGTTGCATGTAAGCGGAACATTGTATGTTTCAGCCGCTTCCATGAAGCCCTCTTCTAAACGGTCAGCCTTCTTAATGAAGGTTTGATAGGTTTCTTCTGTTAATTGAGCCAATGTTTCATAGCCCGCTGTCATTGCCATTGGGTTTCCTGATAGCGTGCCAGCTTGATAGATGGAACCGCTTGGCGCAATCTGGCTCATGATTTCCTTTTTGCCGCCGAACGCACCAACAGGAAGTCCCCCGCCGATTACCTTTCCAAGACAGGTTAAATCAGGCGTTACACCGAAATAGCCTTGTGCACAGTTGTAATCCACACGGAATCCAGTCATGACTTCATCAAAGATCAGGACAGTGCCGTTTTTCTCCGTGATTTCACGCAGACCTTCCAAGAATCCAGGAAGAGGCGGAACAACCCCCATATTGCCGGCTACCGGCTCAACAATTACACCGGCGATGTCTTCGCCAAATTGTTCGAACGCATATTTCACGCTCTCAAGATCATTGTACGGAACGGTAATCGTATTACGTGCGATTCCCTCAGGCACTCCCGGGCTGTCAGGAAGACCAAGCGTTGCCACACCTGAACCAGCCTTGATAAGAAGGGAATCCCCATGTCCGTGATAGCATCCTTCAAACTTAAGAATTTTATCTCGGCCCGTATATCCCCTTGCTAGGCGAAGCGCAGCCATCGTCGCTTCCGTTCCGGATGAAACCATGCGTACCATCTCAATGGAAGGAACACGATCGATAACAAGCTGAGCTAATTTGTTTTCAGATAAGGTCGGCGCACCGAAGCTTGTCCCTGTTTCAGCAATCTTTTTAATCGCTTCAACAACCCGGCCATTGGCATGTCCGAGAATAAGCGGTCCCCATGAAAGGACATAATCAATATAATCATTTCCATCAATGTCATAGATTTTGGAGCCCTTTCCTCTCTCCATGAAAATTGGATCCATATTAACTGATTTAAATGCACGCACAGGGCTGTTTACTCCGCCAGGCAGCAGGTGTACAGCTTCCTTGAAGGCTTCCTTTGATTTTTCATATGAACGCATATGCCTAAACTCCTTTTCACTATCGGATTAATTTGTTTCTTTGATCCATCTTGCAGCATCCTTGGCATGGTAGGTGATGATGAGATCAACGCCGGCCCGTTTCATGCCGATTAACGTTTCCATCACAATTCCTCTTTCATCCACCCATCCATTGGCGGCTGCTGCTTTAACCATTGCATACTCTCCACTTACATTATAAGCGACAAGCGGCAAATTAAAATTATTTTTCACATCGCGAATAATATCAAGGAAGGCAAGCGCCGGTTTCACGATAAGGAAATCTGCTCCTTCCGCCACATCAGATTCTGCCTCGCGAAGCGCCTCAAGCCGGTTCGCATAATCCATTTGATAGGCTTTGCGGTCGCCGAATTGGGGGGCAGAATTCGCCGCATCACGGAAGGGACCGTAAAAGGCAGATGAATACTTAACCGCATAGGACATGATGGGAATATCCTGATAACCCGCTTCATCCAAGCCTTGACGAATCGCTGTCACAAATCCATCCATCATATTAGAAGGTGCAATGATATCTGCGCCTGCTTCTGCTTGGCTGACTGCTGTCTTCACGAGGAGTTCCAGGCTTTCATCATTCAAGACGGTGCCATTCTCCACGATGCCGCAATGGCCATGACTTGTATACTCACAAAGGCATGTATCCGCAACAACAAGCAGCTCTGGATACTGCTCCTTCACAAAACGGATTCCTCTTTGGATGATTCCATGGGTATGGAATGCACCTGTTCCGCATTCATCTTTATCTGCATCATCCGGTACCCCAAATAAGATGACCGATTTAATCCCTAATGATACAACCTCATCCAGCTCCTCCTTCATGCGGTCCAAAGAGAATTGGAACACACCTGGCATTGATGAAACTGGATTCTTTTGGTTCTCTCCCTCTGTGATAAAGATCGGATAGATAAAATCATCTACATGAAGATGCGTTTCACGTACGAGCGCTCTCATCGCACTGTTTTTGCGTAATCTCCGATGGCGGTTAAATGTTGTATTTGTCATGACCTGCACTCCCTTAATTTCGATAATATAAGCCTATTTCCTCAAGCATATGTTCAATCGTGTATTCACTCGGACTTACATGAACGGTTAAGCCAAGCCGCTCTGCCCGCTCCTTCGTCACCGGTCCGATGGTTACGATTACTTTCCCGGCAATACTCTCCTCTAGCCCTGCCTTATGCATAATCCGCATAAACGTCTCCACTGCAGACGGACTCGTGAAGAGAAAAAGGTCAATAGCCTGTTCCTTAAGCGTCTGTATCAACTGAGCATCAGCACCTTTAGGCGGCTTGTTGCTATACACAACTGCCTCTTGTGCCTCGATGTTTTGGCCGCAAAGCCCTTTATAAATATAATCTCTAGCCAGGTCTCCTTTGGCAATTAAAATGGCTTCCCCTTCATGTACAACTTCGAGAAATTCCGGGAGAAAAGCTTCTGCCACATAGCTCTTCGGAATGAAGGCAGCCTTAAGCCCATGCTTCAAGAGCTCCTTCTCCGTCTTCTTCCCGATAGCAGCTATCCTCGGCATCTCTTCAAGAGACAGGCCTAGTTCCTTCGCCAGCTCCATGAAGAAATGAACACCATTTCTGCTCGTAAAAACGAGCCAATCAAACCTGTCAAGACGCTTTGCTTTCTTCTCTGCATCCTCCCACTTATCCAAGCCCGGCCGCTGAAAGGATAAGAGGGGCACCAATACAGGTACCCCTCCATGGTCTGAAATCATGGCGCATAATGACTGGGCCTGTGATTCCTCTCTAGTGACCAGCACCCGTTTCCCTTTTAGAAACTTGGTATGTGCCATCTTTAACCTTCCATCTCCTCTTTCACCAAGGCAATAAGCTCCTTTGCACCTCGTTCAGACAAACGCTCAGCAAGCTCTTCTCCAAGTGCAATCGGTTCGCTTCCTTGCACCGTATCCCGGTAAATGATCTTCCCATCTGGAGAACCGACAAGTGCTTGCATTTCCAAGCTGCCATTATCCAGCTTCTTCGCATAACCGGCAATGGGTACCTGGCAGCCGCCCTCCATCGTTTTCAAGAAGGCGCGCTCAGCTAGGACTGCCTCCTCCGTCGCACGGCAATTAAGCTTCGCCAGTTCCAATATAAGCTCTTGATCATTTGCCCGGCACTCAATTGCAAGTGCACCTTGACCGACAGCCGGGATGCAAAGCTCATCATCCAAATATTCCGTTACGATTTCCTTGCTCCAGCCAAGTCTGGACAAGCCTGCTGCTGCCAAGATAATCGCATCATAATCCTCATCCTTTAACTTCTGCAGGCGTGTATCCACATTTCCGCGAATCCATTTGATTTCAAGATCCGGTCTCTCTGCCAGCAGCTGGGCGCTTCTGCGCAGGCTTGATGTTCCGACAACCGCTCCCTCCGGCAATTCACTAAGCGGCACATGGTTCTTTGAGATTAACACATCCCGGTGGTCCTCGCGCTTAGGCACACAGCCAATTGTCAGTCCTTCCGGAAGCTCAGCCGGCATATCCTTCATGCTATGGATGGCCATATCAATATGGCCGTCAAGCATCGCTTGTTCAATTTCTTTGACGAATAATCCTTTTCCCCCGACTTTTGAAAGGGTTACATCCAGGATTTTATCCCCTTTAGTCACAATCTCCTTTAATTCAAACTCAAAGGGCAGACCCAGCCCTTTCAGCTGGTCAATGACCCAATTTGATTGTGTTAATGCCAGTTTGCTTCTTCGTGATCCTACAATAATTTTCCTCATGATTTCCCTCCATCAAAAGACATGAAATGCTGATGTGTTGCCAAATAAAAAGAAATTGATTAAAACAAGCAGGAAGGATGCAATATTCCAATAGGCCAGCGTCTTCCCGTAATATTTTTTCTTTACCTTCATATATAAGTAAATACCATATACGATTAAACAGGCAAAGGATCCGATTATTTTACTGTCATACCATACGATATCGGATACAACCAAGTAAGCGAACTCAAGCCCCAGTATTAAAGAAAGCAATAAAAGGGGGAGCCCAATGACTGCCAGCCTATAGGACATCTGCTCAAGCTTCGCCAAATCCCCCAGCCTGACAAGCCGCTTGCCCCATTTCTTCCGCTTCAGCAAATCATATTGAATCAAGTACAGAAGCGAAAAAACAAATGACAGGGCGAAGGCCGCATAGGACAAGATGGCGACTGTTATATGGATGACCGACAGCTCAGAAATAAATTGTGTCCGGTTCCCAAGCCGGTCAAGCTGCAGGGGCGAGAAAGTCTGTATGACCATTAACCCAAACCCCAGCAGATTGGTGAAAAAGATGAAAAAATCTGTTCTCAAAAACCAGTTTATAGCTAGTGAAAAGGTAATTAAGATCCACACATAAAAATATAATCCCTCGAGCAGTGAAAGGATTGGAAATCTGCCCGCTTCATACATATAAAGAAACAAAAAGATTGTTTGCATGAACCAAACAATCGAAAGAATCCAGAAGGCCGCTTTGTTGGCCTTCTGATTATTTTGTAGAAAATCATAGAAATATAGCAATACACTCAAGGCATATAAAATGATTGTTATCTCATGCACTCTATTTAAATATACATCAATCATCTCATTCGTCCTGCCTGATCAAAAGGGCTGCGACACTACTTGCAGGATGGGCCGCCCTTGCTTGCGTGCAGTTTCCTTTGATGCTGCTTCTTTCCCGTCTTTCTCGATGAGGTCCTCTATATCAAATGTATCAATAAAAGCTTGGAGCAAAGCATCCGAATGCTTTTTATCAGCTATCTCCTTCGCATAAAGAATAGGGTCCTTCAGCATTTGATTGACGATGCTTTTTGTATGCTTATTGATGACCTTCCATTCTCTCTCGCTGAGTCCAGGCAGCTTTCTCTCCATGCTAGCGATGGTATCGGCCTGAATAGCAAGCGCCTTTTCGCGCAGGGCGGAGATTACAGGGACGATTCCAAGCATCTTCAACCATGCGTTGAATTCAACAAGCTCTTGTTCAATCATGATCATAATCTCTCTAGCTGCTTCTTTCCGTTCTGCAAGATTTGCTTGGACAATGCCTTCTAGATCATCAATATCATAAAGGAACACGCTGTCGAGCTCCACTAACCGAGGATCAAGGTCACGCGGAACCGCAATATCGACCATGAAAATTGGTTTTCCTTTACGGAGAATATTGATGTTCTCCATCATTTCCTTTGTAATAACATAATCCTTAGACCCCGTTGAACTGATAAGAATATCCGCTTCGAGCAAGGCACATTGCAGCTCCTGCAGCATCTTAGCCTTACCGGAATATTTGGAGGCAAGCTTTTCCGCCTTCTCAAGTGTCCGATTAATAACAGTAACCTGGGTCGCTCCGCTTCCATATAAGTTTTCAATCGCGAGCTGCCCCATCTTGCCGGCACCAACGACAAGAACCTTCTTATCTTCTAATGAACTGAAGATTTTCTTCCCCAGTTCTACAGCCGCGTAGCTGATGGAAACCGCATTCTTATTAATTTCCGTTTCAGCATGGGCCTTTTTCGCGAGCGTAATCACTCTCTTGAATAAATTATTAAACAGTGTGCCTGTTGTTTTTTCTACTTGGGCGAGCATAAAGCTCTTCTTCACCTGACCGAGAATTTGCGTCTCACCAAGCACCATGGAGTTCAACCCGCATGCTACTTGGAAGAGATGGTTGGCCGCTCCGTCCTCTTCATATATATATAAATAAGAAGACAATTCACCCAGTTCAATTGAAAACCACTCAGATAAGAATTCCTTAATATAGTACCGGCCTGTATGTAACTGATCGACAACCGCGTACACCTCTGTACGGTTACAGGTGGAAACAATAACATTCTCTAAGACACTTTTCTTCGCCTGCAGGGTTTTCATCGCTTCTGGCAATTGATCTAATTCAAAGCTTACTTTCTCTCGGATTTCAACAGGAGCAGTTTTATAATTCAGACCTACGGTAATGATATGCATCTACCCTGTTACACCCCCATTTACGTAATTTGCGTCTATTCTAAAAGCAGGTAATCCTCATAAACTGCTAGAATGGTAATTGTGAACAAAATCGTAACATTGCCCAATTCTCATTCAATAGTGGACCGCCGGCCGTATGTAACCACCCGCGAACGACCGCCTATCTGACATCCTTCTACATCATTTGAGTTTATGATTTCTTTCCGGGCATCCACTTTAAAAGCGCTTGCCGGAATAATCATCAACCGGCTCAAACCCTTGATATAAATGGATTTATTGAAAATAAAAATAAAAGATGGCTAAACCTGATATAATCTATATAGGTTTCATTCAGTAAGCGTTTTTACCAATAAGTTGCTTATCCTGAAGTATGTGTAAATTCGTACTATCTGTACATTAACAAAGATTAGAATAATTATCAATAATAACAAACTAGGAGTCGAAAGATGAGAGAATTTCGCTATTTTACTTGTACTATTTTAATTGGGTTTGGATTTTTTTACTTATTGAGATCGATTGATTTTACCCTTTTCCAACCATATTATTCATGGGCAACGCTAAGCATCCTTCTAGGGCTTGCTTTTCTTTTGCAGAGCAGGTTCGGGGGACAGGCAGAATTTCTGCTGCCAGGGGTTATCTTCACTGGTTATGGCTTGCATCAATATATCGCCGGAAAGCTTGAGTATTGGCCTGGAGAACAAGTGATTATCTTTCTATTAATCGGTCTGGGTTTACTTCTCATTTACTTAAAGAAAGGCATCGGGAAAGGGGCAGGAATTCTCTTTCTCGTCATCTCTATCCTGCTGATTTTTTATGAGCAAATCCTTAGTTTCTTAGGTGTATCCAATTATGCCGACACCTTCTCCACCTATTGGCCGGCTGCATTAATTCTCGCCGGGTTGTTCATTCTTTATAAGAAGAAATAACAAATGCAGGGGCCTGGTTGAGGCCCCTGCATTTTATTCGTTCCTTACATTCTAGCCTGTATGGCATTCCACGCTTGATCTTTCCCGAGCCCTGTCTCAGATGAGAAGAGAATAATCTCGTCTCCCTTCGCAAGGTCCAATGTATCCCTAACTACTTTCAAATGCTTCTGCCATTTTCCTTTTGGAATCTTATCCGCTTTCGTCGCAATGACAATAGTCGGAATCTCGTAATGCTTCAAGAAATCATACATCATCACATCATCAGCGGAAGGCTTATGACGCAAATCAATGATAAGCAGCATTGCACGAAGCGGCTCCCTAGTCGTAATGTATGTCTCGATCATCTTACCCCAGGCTTCTCGCTCTGTCTTGGATACTTTCGCGTAGCCGTATCCTGGAACATCGACAAAGAAGATCGCTTCATTCAATTTATAGAAATTCAACGTCTGGGTTTTTCCCGGCTTGGACGATGTCCGTGCCAAACCTTTACGATTGATCATTTTATTAATGAAGGAAGATTTCCCTACGTTCGAGCGTCCTGCAAGTGCAAATTCCGGGAATCCGTCTGTCGGATATTGCTCCGGCTTCACGGCACTCATGACGATCTCTGCTTGTGTTACTTTCACTTTTCTTCACCTGCCAATGCATGCTCCAACACTTCATCTAGTTGCGAGACAAATACGAATTCTAAATCATTGCGCACACTTTCCGGAATGTCGTCAATATCCCGTTCATTATCGATTGGGCAAATAATCTTCTTCAAACCGGCGCGGTGAGCACTTAATGATTTTTCCTTCAATCCGCCGATTGGCAGCACACGCCCCCGCAGGGTAATCTCACCGGTCATGCCGACTTCCTTGCGGATAGGTCTCTTGGTAAGAGCTGAAATAAGTGCTGTCGCAATCGTAATCCCGGCAGATGGACCGTCCTTTGGCACGGCTCCTTCCGGGACATGGATATGAATATCATATTTCTCATAGAAATCCTTGTCAATATGAAGTTCTTCTGCTTTGGAGCGTACATAGCTGAACGCGGCCTGTGCAGACTCCTTCATTACATCTCCAAGCTTTCCAGTTAAGATTAGTTTGCCTTTGCCAGGTGATAAAGAAACTTCAATCTGGAGTGTATCCCCGCCAAAGTTCGTATAGGCAAGCCCTGTTGCCACTCCGATTTGATTCTCCAGTTCCGCTTCCCCATATCGGAAGTACGGCTTACCGAGGAAATCACTGACATTCTTCTGCGTCAGGACGACCTTCTTCTTCTCACCAGAGACGATAATCCTCGCAACCTTACGGCAGACAGCCGCCAGTTGGCGTTCAAGTGTCCGTACGCCCGCTTCCCTTGTGTAATAACGAATGATCTGTGTGATGGCCTCATCCTTCATTTGCAGCTGGGCTTTCGTTAAGCCGTGTGCCTTCAATTGCTTCAGAAGCAAATGCTCCTTGGCAATATGAAGCTTCTCATATTCGGTATAGCCGGATAGGTTGATAATTTCCATCCGATCGCGCAGCGGGGCCGGTATCGTAGATAAATCATTCGCTGTTGCGATAAACATGACTTGGGATAAGTCATATGTTTCCTCTATATAATGATCACTGAATGAATTATTCTGTTCAGGGTCAAGAACCTCAAGCATGGCTGAGGAGGGATCCCCGCGAAAATCATGTGACATCTTATCAATCTCATCAAGAAGGAAGACTGGGTTAATGGTTCCTGCTTTCTTCATCCCTTGAATGATGCGGCCCGGCATGGCACCAACATAAGTACGTCGGTGACCGCGAATTTCAGATTCATCACGAACACCGCCGAGAGAAATGCGGACGAAATGACGATTCATTGATTTTGCAATCGACTTCGCTAAGCTCGTCTTCCCGACACCAGGAGGTCCAGCTAGACATAAGATTGGTCCCTTCAATGAATTGGTAAGTGACTGAACCGCCAGATACTCCAGCACACGTTCCTTCACCTTTTCAAGACCGTAATGATCCTCATTCAAGATTTTCTCTGCCTTGCCAATATCCAAGTCATCCTTTGTTGCATTGGACCAAGGGAGCGCAATCAGCCATTCGAGATAATTGCGGATAACCGCGCTTTCTGCCGAGCTTGCCGGAATCTTCTCATAGCGGTCCAATTCCTTCTTTGCTGTTTCAAGGACATGCTCAGGCATGCCTGCCAGCTCAATTTTCTCCAACAACTCCGCAATCTCAGCCGTCTTGCCTTCCTTATCGCCAAGCTCCTTCTGGATAGCCTTTAATTGCTCGCGCAAATAATATTCCTTCTGCGTACGCTCCATGGATTTCTTCACGCGCAAACCAATCTTTTTCTCCAGATTCAGCACTTCTTTTTCGTTATGAATAATATCTATGACCTTGTTTAGACGTTCTTTTATATCGATTGTCTCCAATATATCCTGCTTATCCTTGAGCTTAAGCGGGAGATGAGAGGTTATGATATCGGCAAGCCTTCCCGGCTCTTCAATGTCAACTGTCGTATTATACGTCTCTGTTGTCACTTTCTTTGAAATCTTTATGTATTGTTCAAAGTAATCCAACAAGGTTCTCATTAACGCTTCGGTTTCCGGATCCTTCTCGATAGAGTCTTCCATTACTTCAAGCCTCGCAGCGAGATAATCTCCTTCATCCACAAACTCAATCATATGAGCCCGTGAAACGCCTTCGACTAATACCCGAATGGTACCGTTTGGCAGTTTAAGCATCTGCTTAACCTTCGTCAGAGTGCCTAATTGATAGACATCATCCTCACTCGGTTCATCTGTGGATACTTCCTTTTGTGTAGTCAAAAAAATAAAATGGTCATCTACCATTGCTTTCTCTAGCGCCTGCACCGATTTCTCTCTTCCAACATCGAGATGTAGAACCATTGTCGGGAAAACAAGCAATCCGCGCAGCGGCAGGAGGGGAACGTGTTTTTCCTCAGTAATTGCCATTTGTTGCACCTCCATAAAAACCTAATAAGATATCTTACTTAAGAATAGACCTTTACCAATTTTATCGTATTTATAGACTTGTGTCTATTTAGGGAGATTTCTTCCTCACGCTCCTCTTTTCCCTATTCCTCAGTATTTTTAACATGAATCGCTGCTTTATTTCACTCATGAATCATAAGGACTGTAGCATATAGAGAACATAAGAAAAGGAGCCTGCCCATTCAACGAGCAAGCCCCTTCCTTTTAGCCGCTCTCTCTTTCAGACGGCCGTTCCACACTTCCCACGATTTGGTCAATAACCTGGGTCCGGTCAAGCGCCTCTTGGAAAACCTCTTTCAGCTGGCTGACCGGTTTAATCTTAATGCCATCAAGCTCATCCAGAATGGATTGAACATTCTCCTCTGGGATAATGACCATTTCAGCTCCAGCAAGCATCGCTGCATTCGCCTTCGTAAAGACGCCTCCAACCGGCTTCACTTTCCCATGAATGCTGATTTCTCCTGTCATAGCCACTTTATTTTTCACAGGAATCCGATAGATGGCCGAATAAATGCCCACAGCCATAGCAACCCCTGCTGATGGTCCGTCAATCGGAATACCTCCAGGGAAATTTACATGAATATCATATTGGTCAGCCGGTATTCCCATCGTCCGCAAAACGGTTACGACATTTTCAATTGACCCTTTCGCCATGCTCTTGCGTCGTATTGATTTACCCGGGCTGTTTAAACTTTCCTCTTCCACGATTCCCGTGATGGTTACCGTCCCTTTATCACGCGCATCAATAACGGTTACTTCAATCTCTAACAAAGCACCTGTATTCGGACCAGTTACCGCCAGACCATTGACAACTCCTATGGATGATTCCGCCCCAATACTCGGACTGAAGCGAGGTGTCATCTGGCTTGATTGGATAATCCATTCGATATCTTCATCCTTAATGAAATTACGTTCATCCGTAATAGCAAGGCCGGCTGCACTCTGAACCATATTCACAGCCTCACGCCCATTGGATGCATATTGGCCAATCAGTCGAAGCCCCTTCTCGCCTAAGGTCAGCTCCACCCGCTTCGCCGCATTGGCAGCAACCTGCATCAGTTCATCCTGATTCAATTCACGGAAGAAGATTTCCATACATCTCGAGCGGATAGCCGGCGGAATTTCCGATGGTGTTCTTGTTGTGGCTCCAACGAGACGGAAATCAGACGGCAGGCCATTCGTGAAGATTTCATGAATATGCTTAGGAATATTCGGGTTTTCCTCACTATAATAAGCACTCTCAAAAAAGACTTTCCGATCCTCGAGCACCTTTAATAATTTATTCATTTGGATATTATGAAGCTCCCCAATTTCATCAATGAAGAGAATGCCTCCATGCGCATTTGACACAGCCCCCTGCTTCGGCTGCGGAATTCCAGCCTGCCCCATAGCCCCTGCTCCCTGATAGATAGGATCATGAACAGAGCCAATTAACGGATCGGCTATCCCGCGTTCATCAAATCTTGCTGTTGTAGCATCTAATTCAATGAAAGGAGCCGTTTGACGAAAAGGAGATTTTGCATTTCTCTTCCCTTCCTCTAAAACAAGTCTCGCAGCAGCCGTTTTACCGATTCCAGGAGGCCCATAAATGAGCACATGCTGCGGATTTGGCCCGCATAAAGCTGCCTTCAACGCCTTAATGCCATCCTTCTGTCCGATAATATCTTGAAAACTAGCCGGCCGTACCTTCTCAGACAATGGCTCCGTCAGCTTAATCCCCTTCATTCTATGTAATTGATCCATTTCCTTCTTTGCTTCCCGATCAATGGTTACCTTTTGAACCCGCTGCCCTCTCAACAGATTCAAGAAATATAATCCAATGACAACTCCAAAAAATAATTGGATGATGATCACTATGGCTGTCCAACTCATTTATGCACCCTCCTGAAGATTCATCGTAAAGATACAAGCTAGTATCTCCTTAACAGAAGGGGAATAAACCTCCAAACATCCCATATAAGGACAGGGATGAAGGTTTATTTACTACTCCATAGGCTTGATTATTTTGACATGTTGATTTTTGTTTCAGGCAGCAAAAACAAAGGAGTGTCACGGAGCCTCCTCCTAGTCCTATGTATCTCTATGGGCTGTCTTTTCCGCTAATCCCGCAAAAGTTAATCGCCTTCAACGTTAACTGGCGGCATTCTATCCTATCAACAGTCCTTAACAGAACTATTTCATAAAAAAATGCCGGTTCCAAATGGAACCAGCATTTTCATATCATGTTCTGCGTTAAGCAGAAGTTTTCTTCTCAACCGTTTCAGTTGTCCCATCAGAAAGGATAATCTTCGGTGATTTTCCTTCAGAAATAGACTCTGCAGTGATTACGCATTTCGCAATATCATCACGTGAAGGCAATTCGAACATCACTTCAAGCATGATGCCTTCAATGATGGAACGGAGACCACGAGCACCTGTCTTACGCTCGATTGCTTTCTTCGCAATCTCGAGCAAGGCATCATCCTCAAATTCCAATTCTACATCATCAAGAGACATCATCTTCTGATATTGCTTCACAAGAGCATTCTTCGGCTTTGTAAGGATTTGAATCAAGGCATCCTCATCAAGCTGTTCAAGTGTCGCAATGACAGGCAGACGGCCGATGAATTCTGGAATTAAACCAAAACGAAGCATGTCCTCCGGTAAAACTTTAGATAGAAGATCCTTATCTTGGATATCTTCTTTCTCCACTCCAGAACCGAAGCCAATGACCTTTTGGCCAAGACGTCGTTTAATAATCGGTTCGATACCATCAAATGCTCCACCACAAATAAAGAGGATATTTGTTGTATCGATTTGGATGAATTCCTGATGCGGATGCTTTCTTCCACCTTGTGGCGGCACACTTGCAACCGTACCTTCAAGAATCTTCAGCAAGGCTTGCTGAACCCCTTCACCTGATACATCACGAGTGATGGAAGGGTTCTCAGATTTACGCGCGATTTTGTCAATTTCATCGATATAGATAATGCCTTTTTCGGCTTTCTCCACATCATAATCTGCCGCTTGGATTAGCTTGAGAAGGATGTTCTCAACATCTTCCCCTACATAACCAGCTTCTGTTAAGGATGTTGCATCCGCAATAGCGAACGGAACATTCAGCAATCTAGCCAACGTTTGTGCAAGCAAGGTTTTCCCGCTTCCTGTTGGTCCAATTAGACAGATATTAGACTTGGATAATTCAACGTCTTCAATCTTGCTGTTGGAATTGACACGTTTATAGTGATTGTATACAGCCACGGCCAAGGATTTCTTTGCGCTTCTTTGACCGATGACATATTCGTCAAGTATATCGAGGATCTCCATTGGTTTTGGAATATCCTTAAATTCTACTTCTTCGTCAGTACCTAATTCTTCTTCCACGATTTCTGTACATAGTTCAATACATTCATCGCATATATAAACACCTGGACCCGCTACGAGTTTTCGGACTTGTTCCTGAGTCTTGCCACAGAAAGAACACTTAAGCTGCCCTTTCTCATCATTAAATTTAAACATAGTTTCACCCCTTGGTATTATGGACTCTATCATGAAATCTGCATTTCTAAATCAGATTAACAAATGAAGGGTATGTAAGGATTGTAACACACATTACTCCATTTGAGGTAAAGAAAAGACTGACGACGTATACGTAATCACGTGATCATTATGTATATGTACATAATATCCATTCTGCACGACTTTCAATCCTCTATTTTGAAAATGGAAAACATATGTATTTTGATTATTTAGAATTAATCTACACTTTATTCGAGAAAAAAGCAATTATGTATAGCCAAAAACAATTCGATACAGAAAGTCGATTTTTAGCGAGTTTTGCAAAATATGTTATGTATAAAACAAGGTACGATAAGTTAAATCGCACCTTGTTTTTATGGTTTTATATAAATTAAGCTTCTACTGTTTTGCTGCTTTCAACCAATACGTCAATTGCTTTTCTTACAAGCAAGTCGCCTTTAACACTTTCAGTGCCGCCAAGCGCTTGGATGATTTGTTCAGCAGATAAGCCGTATTGCTCAGACATTGTTTGAACCTCAGCGTTGATTTCTTCTTCGCTGACTTCAACGTTCTCAGCTTTGCCGATAGCTTCAAGAGTAAGGTTAATGCGTACGCGTTTTTCAGCTTCCTCTTTCATTTGCTCTTTAAGAGCTGCTTCGTCTTGACCAGAGAATTGGAAGTACATGTCAAGAGTCATACCTTGCATTTGAAGACGTTGACCAAACTCTTGTACCATGCGGTCAGTTTCTGTATCGATCATGGCAGCTGGAATATCCATTTCAGCATTTTCTGCTGCTTTTTCGATTACAGTATCTTTAACATGGTGTTCAGCATCGTGGTTTTTCTTGTCCACTAAGCGATTTTTGATTTTTTCTTTAAGAGCGTCAAGTGTTTCCACTTCTTCATCTACATCTTTTGCAAACTCATCATCAAGTGCAGGAAGCTCTTTTGTTTTGATTTCGTGAATTTTCACTTTGAATACAGCTGGTTTACCTGCTAATTCAGCAGCGTGGTATTCTTCAGGGAAAGTTACTTCTACTTCTTTTTCTCCGCCTGTTTCAAGTCCGACCAATTGGTCTTCGAAACCAGGAATGAAAGAATTAGAGCCAAGCTCTAATGTGTAGTTGTCAGCTTTTCCGCCTTCGAACGCTTCGCCGTCAACGAATCCTTCGAAATCAAGAACAACTGTGTCGCCTTTTTCAGCGGCACCTTCTTCTTTAATAACAAGTTCAGCATTACGCTCTTGCAATTGTTTGATTTCTTCGTTTACATCTTCATCAGTCACTTCAGTGTCAACTTTAGTTACTTCAAGACCTTTGTATTCGCCAAGCTTAACTTCAGGCTTCACTGTAACAGTTGCTTTGAAGATAAGAGTTTCGCCTTTTTCCATACGCTCGATATCGATTTCAGGGCGGTCTACCGGCTCGATAGCTGTTTCGTTAATCGCTTCAGCGTAAGCTTCTGGCAAGATGAAATCAAGGGCATCTTGATAAAGGGATTCTACACCGAATCTCTTTTCGAACATAGAACGTGGCATTTTTCCTTTACGGAAACCTGGAACTTGTACTTGTTTCACAACTTTTTTGAAAGCAGAGTCTAATCCTTCGTTCACTTTTTCTACAGGAACTTCAACGGTTAAGACGCCGCGGTTACCTTCTAGCTTTTCCCATTTTGCAGACATGGTTTTCCCTCCAACTATATATATTTCCTAATAAATCGTCTTTTTTTAACACTGGCATGTATGAGAACCAGATATATAGATCCTTAGGCCGCACAGGCCTTTGCCTGTACACATGCATATTGCAACCATTATATTATAACATAGGATTTCCACGTTTCAACACTTCGGACTTCAAATAACAGGGAAAGTAATGCCCTCTAATTTCCTTATTTCTTCTAAAATCCCGGAAATTTCTTCATCAGGCTCATCCCATACAAGCCCGTACGCTTCTTTGACAAGTCTTTCATATGCTTCACCCCAAATCGACAAATGGTCGATATTTAGCGGATATAGAAGAATGTTATGTCGTTTGACCATTTCCATTGCCTGTTCATACATAATAGGGTCATTATGTTCAAGCTTTTCACTCAATTCCTTTTGAAGCATCTTCAAGAATTCCGTTTCTTCCACTTTTGGAAGATCCTCTATGTTCACTGTCCATCTTTGCCCAAATTTATCTAATTCAACCGTCTTATTTACTTCCTGCTCACGCAGAAGAGAAAGGGCCAATGTCTTCAGGAAAGGATGCTTTTCTTCTATTAAGTATTGGCACAGGACATCAGTCCACGGCCGTATGTTTTGGTTGGATAAAGAGGATAATATGTATAATTGTTCTTCAATCGTACCATTCTCAAGGATTCGCAGAACCTCTGTCTCATCAATCGGCAGTCCCTCTGTCTGGGATGGCTGAGAAGGGTCTGTCTGCTGCCCGACAATCCTCTTGCTCATTGCAAGCAGGTTCTCAAGTGATTCCACCCGCTCTGGCGGTATCTGCTGCTCATCAAACAAGGCTTCAATCACGTGAATGATTTCTCCATGCTCATTTAATTGAAGCAAAATCATCAAGTAAATATTAATCACATGGAAATAATCGCCGATGCCCTGCTCCATCATTCGCTTAACGATTACCTTCGCCTCTTGATACCGCCCCAGCTCTACCAATGATAATGCCAGCCCGATATTGATATCCTCATGATCCGGTTCAATTTGATTCCCTTGGTCAAAATACCGGTATGCTTCTTTATAATTTTTTTCCTCCATTGCCTCCATGCCCTTTTTCATCAAAAGCTCGCCCAGATGCGGAAAGGGAATAACCTTATGTTCATTTTTCTTCATATTGTCCCGCCTCGGATTAATAAATTATTGAAGTAAGTGTAGCACGCCTTTCTGTGAAAAACAAAACATTGTGGGAAAGGGGAGTTGTGGAAGAAGCTGACTGACAAGTCTCCGGCCCGCCAAGAGCAGTGTCTTGATCTCCTATGCTCTTCAGCCAGGATGCTGGCTGTCTCTCCTATAAACCTTTCTCCATACTCAAAGGACCTTAGTACCTTCTTGTCGTCCATACCCCTCTCTTTTTGTCCATAAACCAATGCGCTTTTATGGTATTAGTAAACTGCTGCAATCAACAGGAAATGGAACGTCTGGTATCCATTCATTCGCTATATAGAAATAGACAAAATAAAAAGGCGGAGCAAACGCCGCCTATTCCTTCCTGATATGCACTCCACTTATCCCCGAACAAACACACGCTCTTCATACTCTTTAATCGAATCCTCATATTGCATGGTTAAGGAAATCTCATCCCAGCCATTTGTGAGCATATTCTTCCAATAGGGATGTATATCAAATGAAATCGCAAATCCTTCCCCTGCATTGAGCTCCTGCTTCGGCAAATCAACAGTGATATCCGCCTTTTGACTGCGTATATGCTCCTTCAACGCTGCCAATGTATCTTTTTCAAGCGTAATCGGCAGAATGCCGTTTTGCAGGCAGTTCTGATGGAAGATATCTGCAAATGAGGAAGCAATGATCACTTTGAAGCCATAATCACCAAGCGCCCATGGAGCATGTTCCCTTGAGGAACCGCAGCCAAAATTCTCACCGGCCACCAATATGGTTGCTCCTCGGTTCTCCTCCTGATTCAGTTCAAACTCCGAGCGTTCAACATTCTCTGCTTCATAGCGCCAGTCATAGAATAAGAAACGGCCAAAGCCAGTACGCTCAATCCTCTTCAAGAATTGCTTCGGGATGATTTGGTCTGTATCCACATGGTCTCGATCCATAACAACCGGCTTCCCTGTATAAACCGTCAAACGTTCCATATTAATTCACACTCCCTTCACTGATGATGCTTTCAAGCTCTCTCACATCTACGAACCGTCCATAAAGCGCAGCAGCAGCAGCCATTTTTGGACTGACAAGATGGGTCCTGGCACCAGAGCCCTGTCTGCCTTCAAAATTCCGGTTCGAGGTGGAGGCACAATGCTCACCAGGCGGGACAACATCCGGGTTCATGCTCAGACACATACTGCAGCCAGCCTCTCTCCACTCAAAGCCCGCCTCTTTAAAGATTGTGTCAATGCCTTCCTCCTCTGCCTTCCTTTTCACCCTTTGAGAGCCGGGAACAACTAGTGCGCGAACACCTTCTGCTACCCGCTTCCCTCTCAGTATTTCAGCTGCTTCCCTTAAATCCTCCATACGCGAATTCGTACAGGATCCAATGAAGACATGCTGTACCGGAATCTCCTTTATTCCCTGTCCCTCTTGAAGGCCCATATATTCAAGCGCACGCCTCAAGGAACGTGCGGCAGACTCGTCAAGGTCGGAAGCAACAGGTACACGGCCATCAACCGGACTGCACATCCCTGGGTTGGTTCCCCAGCTAACCATTGGAGAAATGTCCTCACCGTTTATTTCAATGACCTTGTCATATGCCGCGTCTTCATCACTGATGAGCTTTTCCCACTCCTTACTGTAACGCTCGAACTCATCCGGCTTTGGCGCATATTTGCGTCCCTTCATATAAGAAAAGGTTGTTTCATCCGGACTGACCAATCCAGCGCGTGCGCCTCCTTCAATCGTCATATTACAGATTGTCATGCGCTCTTCCATGGACATTTGCCGGACAACCTCTCCTGCATATTCCAAAATATGTCCAGCACCGAAATGAACACCGTTTTGTGAAATAATATAGAGGATAACATCCTTAGCGGTTACTCCCGGCTTTAATTTCCCGTTTATTTCAATCTTCATCGTTTTCGGCTTATTTTGCCAAATAGTCTGTGTTGCCAAAACATGCTCTACCTCACTTGTGCCGATTCCGAAAGCCAAGGCTCCAAAGGCACCGTGCGTAGAAGTATGGCTGTCCCCGCAGACAATTGTCTTACCCGGCCAAGTCAAACCAAGATCTGGCCCGATAACATGGACAATCCCCTGGTCTTCACTATCAAGGCCGGCCAGCGGCACCCCAAATTCACTGCAATTGCGCTCAAGGGCGCTCATTTGTTTTTTTGCAATATCATCAGTAATGACGAAACGATTAATGGTCGGAACATTATGATCCATCGTCGCAAAGGTCAAATCCGGACGACGAACCTTTCTTCCTTTCAGTCTTAATCCTTCAAACGCCTGAGGAGAGGTCACTTCATGCACGAGATGCAGATCGATGTATAATAAATCCGGCTTGCCCTCCTCTTTGCGAACAATATGCTTCTCCCAGATCTTATCAATAATCGATTTACCCATCTATAATCCCTCCTCATTGAAATTTCATTTATTCGTTCTTATGCATAAGCATCCATAATGTGAAAAATGGCATCCTTCTGCAGGATATCTTCTTTAATCGCTTCTACCATCTTGGACGTAGAATATGGCTTGCCGGTACCTGATAGATCGGCGGTCCGCTTACCTGAATCCAGAATATTCTTGACCGCCTGCTCCACCGCCCTTGCTTCCTCCTCCCATCCAAAGGAATGACGCAGCATGGAGGCACTGGAGAGAATCATCGCAATCGGGTTCGCTTTATCCTGACCGGCTATATCAGGCGCCGAACCATGGATTGGTTCGTATAAATGAAGTCCGCTTTCAGAAAGGCTGGCTGAAGGCAGCATACCAAGCGACCCAGTAAGTACACTTGCTTCATCACTCAAAATATCGCCAAACATATTTTCCGTTACAATCGTGTCAAATTGTCTCGGATTCTTAATGAGCTGCATGGCCGCATTATCGACAAGCATATGCTCTAAGGTTACATGAGGATAATCCTTAGCTACTTCTTCCGCAACCTCCCGCCACATACGGCTCGATTCAAGAACATTCGCTTTATCAACTGATGTAACCTTAAGGCTTCGGGAGGAGGCAAGCTCAAAGGCAAGCTTCATGATTCGTTTCACTTCACTTCGTTCGTAATAAAGGGTATCAACAGCCGCTTCCATCCCATCGCGGTATGTCCTCTCACTCGGCTTTCCGAAATAAAGGCCTCCTGTCAATTCTCTTACAATCAGAAAATCTGTCTCTTCGATGATTTCCTTCTTTAACGGGGAAGATTCTATTAAACTGGCATAATAGTTGATTGGACGCATATTCGCATACAGATTCAATTCCTTGCGAATCTTCAGCAGGCCCTGCTCTGGCCTTTGCATCGGCGGATTCTGATCCCACTTCGGTCCTCCGACTGCTCCGAGCATAATGGCATCGCTTTGCCTGCAAAGGGCCAGCGTATCATTTGGAAGCGGAGTGCCTGCATAATCAATAGCCGCTCCCCCAATCATTCCATATTGAAAGGTGAATTCATGCCCGAAGCGTTCCCCGATAGCCCTGAGGATTTCGACCGCTCCCTTTGCTACTTCCGGCCCGATGCCGTCGCCTGGTAATACAGCAATGTTCTTTTTCATTTCGAAATCCTCCTTCTAAGATTTAGTTCATCAAAGCAATGGATGTTCTTTCCTCTGTCATGATGGCTCGGTTTATCGCATTTAGGTAGGCTTTGGCAGATGCCTCTAAAACGTCCTGGGCCAATCCCCGCCCGCTTGTTTCCACTCCTTCATACATCACCTTAACAAATACCTGGGCCAGCGCATCCCTTCCTGCACCAACGGATTGGATTCGGTAATCCTTTAACGTAACAGGCTTATTGATGCAGCGTTCAAGCGTGTTATACAAGGCTTCGATACTTCCCGCACCAGTTCCCGCTTCCTGAATCTTTTCATTAACCATTCCTGACAATGTCACCGTTGCCGTCGGAATCTGATTGGTTCCATATTGGACTTGGATGGAGACCAAATCATAATAGCCGCCCTCCTTCGTCACCTTCTCTTCAAGAACCAAGGCAACAATATCCTCATCCGTCATCTCTTTCTTGCTATCTGCAAGATTCTTAAATACCTTGAATAATTGGTTCATTTCCTCATCTGATACTGTAAATCCAAGCTCTTGGATTTTCGTGCGGAAGGCATGACGACCGGAATGCTTGCCAAGGACCATGGCATTAGAGCTTAATCCAACTGTCTCCGGCTCAATGATCTCGTAGGTGGTTTTTTCCTTCAACACGCCGTCTTGGTGGATACCAGATTCATGAGCGAAGGCATTCTTTCCGACTACCGCCTTGTTTGGCGGGATAACCATGCCAGTCAATTTACTCACAAGTTCACTCGTCCTTTTTATTTCACCTAACACCATCCTTGATTCTGCTTGGTAGAAATCCTTCCTTGTATAAAGACCAAGGGCTACCTCTTCTAATGCCGTATTGCCGGCACGCTCGCCAATTCCGTTGATTGTTCCTTCAATTTGTGTTACACCGGCAAGAATGGCAGCCATAGAATTAGCAGTTGCAAGACCTAGATCATCATGACAATGTGCTGACAGCTTCACACCCCCAATGGATGGAACATGATTCTGTAAGTATTTAAACACCTCTGTGTATTCACGCGGCGTGATATAGCCGACCGTATCTGGAATATTAATAATTTCCGCTCCTGCCTTAATTGCTTCCTCTACAATTCTAGCGAGAAAGGGAAGCTCTGTCCGGCAAGCATCCTCTGCTGACCACTGAACAACCGGGAAGAACTGTTTTGCATATTTAATAGAAGCAACCGCCGCCTCAACGACCTCATCCTCTGTCATCTTCAATTTATAATGGCGGTGAATCGGCGATGTTGCCAAGAACACATGAATACGTGGATTCGCTGTATTTTTTAATGCCTGCCAAGCCGCATCAATATCCGATTGTGCTGAGCGGGCCAGTGCGGTTACGGTTGAATTCTTCACCATCTCCGCGATTTGCTTAACGGATTCAAAATCCCCTTGAGAAGCCGCCGGGAAGCCGGCTTCAATAATATCGACACCCAGCTTCTCTAATTGTCTCGCAATCTCGATTTTTTCCGTACTCGTCAAGGTTACGCCGGCGGACTGCTCGCCATCCCTTAATGTGGTATCAAATATCTCAATTTTTCGCACTAGTCACCACTTCCTTTTGCTTCTTTTGCTGCTCATTGATAAACGGCATCATTTGACGCAGCTCCCTGCCCACTTGTTCAATCGGATGCTCATTCTCCTGTGCCTGCGTTGCATTAAAGACCGGTCTGTTCACCTGATTTTCAACCAGCCAGCCTTTGGCAAATGTTCCGTTTTGGATTTCCTTTAATACCTGTTTCATTTCTTCCTTTACTTGAAGACCGACAACACGCGGACCGGATACGAAATCTCCCCATTGAGCCGTATCAGAAATGGAGTAGCGCATGCCCGCCATTCCGCCTTCATACATCAGGTCAACGATTAATTTCAGTTCATGCAAGCATTCAAAGTAAGCAAGCTCTGGCTGGTACCCTGCCTCAGTTAATGTTTCAAAACCTGCCTTTACAAGAGAGGTTAATCCTCCGCATAATACAGCCTGTTCCCCAAATAGATCTGTTTCCGTTTCTTCCTTAAAGGATGTCTCAAGCGCTCCTGCTCGTAATGCACCAATTCCCTTTGCATAGGCAAGCGCAACTTCACTCGCCTCACCTGAAACATCCTGATGAATCGCGAACAATGCCGGCACACCTGCTCCCTGCTCATAGGTTCTTCTGACTAAGTGTCCAGGTCCTTTAGGTGCAACCAGCGATACATCAACATAGGAAGGAGGGACAATTTGGTGATAATGTACGTTAAATCCGTGGGCGAACATCAACGTATGCCCTTCATGCAATACCGGTTCAATCTCAGCTTTGTACACCTTCGTTTGATGCTCATCCGGCAGGAGAATCATAATGACATCCGCTTCCTCACTCGCTTCTCTGACAGATTTCACATCAAACCCATCCTCTGCTGCTTGATCCCATGATTTCCCTTGTCTTAACCCGATGACGACATCCATTCCGCTGTCCCTAAGGTTCTGCGCATGAGCATGCCCTTGTGAGCCATATCCGACGATAGCGATTTTCTTGCCTTTTAATACCGCTTCATTTGCTTCATTTTGATAATACATTTTTGCCATAAGTAATCTCTCCCTTTCATTATTAGACGATAGAATAATTGCGATTTCCTAATCCTGCAGGCTGGGTACCGCGTGTAAAGGCGGTTGTGCCTGTTCTAGCGATCTCTTTAATGCCATAAGGCTTAATCAGCTCCAAGAAAGCTTCTATCTTATTCGTCTCCCCTGTAATTTGAATAACGAGACTGTCCTTGCCGATATCAATGATGGACGCCCGGAACGGCTCAATCAGTGAGTAAATTTCACTTCTTGTTGCCGGCAGCACCGCTACCTTAACTAATGCGAGCTCCCGTGCGACCACAGATTGATCGGTAATATCCTGCACTTTAATGACGTCTATCTGCTTATTCAGCTGCTTCGTAATTTGTTCAGCAATCTGGACGCTTTCGACATTGACAACACATGTGATTCTCGACCTGTTTTCCACCTCAGAATGTCCGACCGTGATGCTCTCAATATTGTAATTCCGCTTTGAGAACAGGTTCGTGATTCGGTTTAATACACCAGGCCTGTTCATAACGGTCAGCGTGATGATTCGTCTCATCTCTTCTTCACTCCCACCATCTCATTGATTCCCTTGCCTGGAGCAATCATCGGGTAAACATTCTCTCCCGGCTCAACATACACATTGATAAGAACCGGTTTATGCTGAGGGAATTCTTCTGCGAAGGCCTGCTTCACTTCTTCCTCTGTCCTTGCGTCAATCCCTTTAATCCCATAGGCTTCGGCTAGCTTGCTGAAGGATGGCTGTGAGGCAAAAACACTTTGTGAGTACCTGGATTCATAGAAGATTTCCTGCCATTGCCGAACCATTCCAAGCGAGCCGTTATTCAAAATAATGATTTTAATCGGGAGATTCTGCTCTGCAATGACACCAAGCTCCTGAATCGACATCTGGACACCGCCGTCTCCATTGACGGAGATAACCAGATCATCCGGTTCGGCCATTTGAGCACCGATAGCTGCCGGTAATCCAAAGCCCATCGTACCGAGCCCTCCTGAGGTCACCCATGCATTCGGCCGCTTGAACGGATAATATTGTGCTGCCCACATTTGATGCTGACCGACATCTGTTGTCACAATGGCATCCCCGCGGCTATGCTCATAAATCAGCTCCATTACCCGTTGCGGCTTCAAGCCTTTCTCCTCTTCATTCTCATAATGATAAGGAGCCTCATCAAGCCAGGATCTAATCTGCTTTCTCCAAGGCTCACTTTCAGAACGCTTGCCATTTTGCTTAATAAGCTGAATTAGAGCTTGCTTGGCATCCCCTACGACTGGAATGGCAGTTGGGACATTTTTGCCAATCTCTGCCGGGTCTATATCGATATGTGCTACCGTTGCATATGGAGCAAATCGCGATAGATTACCTGTCAGCCGATCATCAAAACGGGCTCCGATATTGATGAGAAGGTCACATTCATACATCGCCATATTTGCCGCATAAATGCCATGCATGCCGCCCATTCCAATATAGAGCGGATGCTCGGGCGGGAAGGTACCAAGACCAAGCAATGTATTGACGACTGGAATTTGCTGCTGCTCCGCAAATTCGACTAATTGCTTAGAAGCCTTTGCATGCAAGACACCCGCACCCGCTAAGATAAGCGGTTTCTTGCTTGAGCTGACAGACTCGACAAGACGTCTAATTTGCAAATAATTCGGTTCTGTTGTCGGCTGATAACCCGGAAGCGAGATGCTCTCCGGCTCGGTCTCCTCTGCCTCAAGTGTCGCTATATCTTTCGGTATATCAATCAAGACGGGGCCGGGTCTGCCCGATGAAGCAATATAAAATGCCTCCTTCACAATTCGAGGAATATCTTTCGTATCCCGGATTTGATAATTATGTTTCGTTACCGGAGTGGTAATCCCTACAATATCTGCCTCCTGGAAAGCATCTGTTCCAATCACGCCCGTACCTACCTGACCGGTGAAAATAACAAGAGGTAAAGAATCCATCATCGCATCTGTAATGCCTGTAACCAGATTCGTTGCACCAGGACCTGAAGTCGCTATCACGACTCCCGGCTTGCCGCTTATCCTTGCATATCCTTCCGCTGCATGTATGGCCCCTTGCTCATGACGGGATAACACATGTTTCAATCCCGCATGATAGAGAGAATCGTAAATGGGTAAAACGGCTCCTCCCGGATAACCAAACAATACTTCCACTTCCTGCCTCTTCAATGCATTGATCAACATCTCGGCTCCGCTGATTCTCGCGTTAGACTGCACTTCCTTTTCAGCAAGAGCTGCTTTTTCCATCATGGAATCTCCCTCCCGATTTGTGATAGGCTTACCCGCCAGACTTGATATATTGGAGAATAAAAAAAGCCTCCTCATCCCTGACGTTTCTTGAATGAAACGCAAGGGATGAAAAGGCTTATCTCCTCTCCATGGTACCACCCTCATTCATGGCCCGAAAAAGATGCCATGCACTCGACTGTTTTGATAACGGGTTTTGGTTATAAAACCCGGCCTGTATTACTCAACTGTTCACACAGGCACTCCAAGGTGAGTTCATAAATGGAAACAGCACCGGCTCTCAGCACCCCGGCTCTCTGTATCTGTTCACCCCATCTACTACTTATCCTCTTCATTGTTTTAACACATATATACTTAATTGGAATAGGTCTCTCGCCTTTCCAAATTCAAGGAACATTGTTGTTGAAACTTATGATACGACCTTCCAGATAAAAGGTCAACCGATTTTTCATAATTATTTGATAATTTAGTTTATTCAGAATTTGTTGTAACCGTTTACATCATTGGGGTGAAAGCGTTTGTTTTCATTGTAATTTTTTTATCTGTGGATGGATAGGGCAGGCAGCGAGATGGCGGCATGATTCCTTTTGCTTTTCCTAGGCATTGGCGGGGAGACGGAATAGACATGGGTCAGGTATGGGGATTGACACGCTCCCCACACTTCTCACAGGCTTCGACCGGGATAGATGGGATAGGCATGGGACAAAGATAGGCTTTGTCACGCCCGAAAAAAGACGCACACCCCCTTCACAGGAGCATGCGTCTCAGGATGTTTGCACATTCTTAAACTGACTCTCATACATATGCCGGTATTGGCCATTTTGGGCGATCAGCTCTTGGTGGCTGCCTTGTTCTTTGATCTGGCCGTCATCAATGACCATGATTGTGTCGGCTTCACGGATGGTGGATAGCCGGTGGGCAATCATGAAGCTTGTTCTGCCCTCCATAACTTTGCGCATGGCATTTTGAATGGCGAGCTCGGTTCGCGTATCGACACTGCTCGTGGCTTCATCGAGAATGAGAATGGCTGGGTCAGAGAGAATGGCTCTCGCAATGGCGAGCAGCTGCCTTTGTCCCTGGCTCAGATTCCCGCCGCTTTCTGAGAGCATGGTTTCATATCCATCAGGCAGCCGTGTAATGAAATAATGGGCATTGGCCATTTTGGCTGCCTCCACGACTTCATCATCTGTCGCGTCAAGACGGCCGTATTTAATATTATCCTTGATGGTTCCTGTGAACAAATACGTATCCTGCAGAACGATGCCGAATGTATTGCGCAGACTCTCCCTGGTGAAATCGCGTATGTCGGTTCCATCAATCGTGATTCGGCCTGATTCGACATCATAGAAGCGTGTCAGCAAATTGATGATGGTCGTTTTACCGGCACCGGTCGGACCGACGAGCGCGATATGACTTCCGGTCTTTGCTGCGAAGCTGATGTCATTAAGGATTGGCGATTCTTTTTTGTAGCCGAAGCTTACATGTTCAAAGCGAACCTCTCCTTTTGCCTGTGTGAGCGAAATGGCTTTTGGTTTATCGACCACCTCTTCCGGTTCATCAATAACCTGGAATACACGCTCTGCCCCCGCAACAGCTGACTGGAAGATATTAAAGATATTCGCCAAGTCATTTAACGGGCGCGTAAATTGTCTGGAGTAACTGATAAAGGCGGCAATGACGCCTACCGTAATGGAGCCATTAACAGCCAGTATTCCGCCGACAATGGCCACAGAAGTCAATCCAAGGTTATTAATAACATTCATGATTGGCATTAGGAAGCCGGACCAGATTTGTGCCTTCCGTCCTGATTCATACAGCTTGCCATTGATTTCGTCAAAGGTTGAGATGACCTCGTCCTCATGGTTGAAGGCTTTTACGATCAAACTGCCGGAAATCGATTCTTCAATATGCCCATTCAGCCTTCCCAAATGCTTTTGCTGTTCTCTGAAAAGCACCCTCGTTCTCTTGGCGATTGTTTTCGTCAGCAAGTACATAAGCGGGATAGTCACACAGGCGGCAAGCGTCAATATCGGACTGAGTACGAGCATCATGACAAAGGAGCCCGTAATCGTGATGACCCCGCTCATAAGCTGTGTCGTGGATTGAGAAATACTTGTGCTCACATTGTCGATATCATTCGTTACACGGCTCATCATGTCGCCATGTGTATGTGTGTCATAATAGGAAATCGGCAATTTATTCAGTTTACGGAATAACGATTGTCTCAAAGAACGAACGACTCGCTGGGAGATTCCCGCCATCATCCAGCCTTGCAAGAGCGAAGCGATTCCATCTGTCACATACACGGCTGCAAGGATGATGACAAGCCAGTGCAAGAGAGACAGGTCAACTTGACCCCATTCTAGGGTGTCAACAGTCTTTCCAATCCAATAGGGGACAAATAAGCTGATGACTGCACTGATGATCACAAATAAAAGGACAATCCACAGACTACGTTTCTCGCTTCCGAAGTACCCCCATATTCTTTTTAATGTGCCGCTAAAGTCCTTGGGCTTCTCAACGGCGGCGAATCTAGCTCCGCCATGCCCTCTCGGCGGGCCTGTCGGGAGCGTCCCTGTTTTCTGGTTAGTTGATTCAGCCACTAGTCTCCATCTCCGTTCCTAATTGGGATAGAATAATTTCCTTATAGACAGAATTGTTCTTAGCTAATTCCTCATGCGTTCCCGCTCCGGCCACATGTCCATTCTCCATAACGATAATATGGTCCGCATCCATGATAGAGGTAATTCGCTGGGCAATCAAAAAGACGATTCGCCTTTCTCTATTCTCACTCAAGGCCTCCTTTAGCCGTTGTTCGGTTACGGCATCAAGTGCGCTTGTTGAATCATCCAGAACGAGGATTGGCGCCTCCTTCAACAAAGCACGCGCAATGGAAACCCGTTGTTTCTGTCCGCCTGATAGATTCACTCCGCCCTGACCGAGCTGTGTATCATACCCTTCCGGCAGCCGAGAGATAAAGGCATCTGCCTGGGCAATATTGGCCGCATGCCGAATGTCCTCCATAGAAGCATCCGCTTTCCCCCAAAGGATATTTTCCTTGATAGTGCCGGTAAACAGCATCGATTTCTGCGGAACATAAGCAATTTGATTCCTCAATTGCTTAAGGTCCATCGTCTGGATATTCTCTCCGTTTATGTAAATCGCGCCATGGGATGGTTCATACAGCCTGAGGAGTAGATTCACAAGACTGCTCTTCCCCGCCCCGGTTGAACCGATAATCCCGATGGTTTCGCTAGGCTTCAAGGATAAGGAAACATCCTTCAGGACATACTCCTTCGTGCCATGATAGGAGAAATGAACCTGCTCAAATACAACGCCCTCCTGCGGGATGCTTGTTTTGAGCCCCTTAATCTCTGCCGGGTTGTCTGTCCCTAGCACTTCACTAATCCTGCCGGCTGACACCCTTGCCCGGACAAACATATTGAAGATCATTGTGATCATCATTAAACTGATGAGGATTTGGGTCATATAATTCACATAGGCAACAACCTCGCCCACCTGCATTTGACCGTCATTGATGTTCCACCCTCCCGCAAGCAGGACGAGCACAATCCCAAAGTTCACTGTAAGAGATATACCAGGACTGAAAATAGACATGACTCGCATCGCTTTTGTGGATGTGCCGAATAATTGTTCATTCTTCTCATCAAATCTCGATTGCTCGAACCGCCCGCGATTAAACGCACGAATAACCCGAATACCAGAAAGATATTCCCGTACAACACCATTCAGTTTATCGGTTGCCTTCTGAACGCGCATGAAAAAAGGCAAGCTGATTCTGACGTTCAACAGGATGATGAGTGCAACAATCGGAATGACAATTAACAGCACCCAGGAAATGGAGGCATTGAGCCGCACTGCCATGAAGATGCTTCCTATACAGACAAGCGGAGCTTTTACCATAATCCGCATTAATCCATTCACGAACATTTGCATTTGATTGACATCATTCGTCAGTCTTGTCACAAGAGAGGAAGCCTCGAATTGATTCATTTCCTCAAGCCTAAAGGATTGGACCTTCCTGTATAAGTCAGAACGAAGCTCTGCTCCAAGCCTTTGTGACAGATTGCTGGAGATGATATTCCGGATAATAGCTCCGAGTGCACCAATACCTGTCACAAGCAGCATGAGCCCGCCCATATTCAAGACATATTGAAGATTACCATCGGCAACTCCATTATCAATGATGGATGCCAGTATCGTTGGAAGAAGCAAATCACAAATTGCCTCTATCATTAAAAAAATGATGGCTATAGAAAATAAAAAGCCGTATTTCTTGATATACTTCTTAAAATGTCTCATTCATTCACCCTTTTCCTGCAATAGACACGTATGCATATCCTTATTTTGCTAAAATTCCAGTCATCATACAAGCAAAAAAGCCCGGAAGGATTTTCACTAATCACGAGACAAAAAAAGACAGAACCGCGAGAATATCAACAGTTCTGCCCTTCATATGAATTATTCACCTGATTTTTTCAAATAAAGATAAACAGGGTAGCCAATCGCTGTAATCGCTAATCCGATCATTGAGTAGAGCGTATCACTAATGATTGTGCAAACTAATATATAGATACCGCCAATAATACCGACAAGCGGCACAAAAGGATAAAGCGGTACACGGTATGTCGGCACTAAATCCGGGCGCTTCTTGCGCATCACGAATACGCCGTAAATCGCGAGTACAAAGAAAATCCAAATAGCAAATAAAGCAAGGGTTGATAACGTATCAAAGGACCCCGAGAATATATAGACAATGGCAATGGCTACTTGGAAGATGAATACATTGATTGGTGTGCTTGTGCGTTTCTCAACACGGCTAATGACATGGTGGAACGGGAATATCTTGTTCTCTGCCATGGCAAACGGTACACGCACACTCGTCATCAAATAGCCATTTAACGTTCCGAAGATGGAAATGAGAATACCGATAGAGATAAGCATAGAACCGCCGCTGCCAAATAATATTTGAGCGGCATCAGAAGCCACATTCTCTGCCCCCACTATTTGCCCTGGAGTTAGTACAGATAAGAAGGCTACATTGATCAAGACATAAGCCGCAATAATAATCGTCATCCCTAACACGATAGAACGCGGCAAATCACGCTTAGGGTCCTTCATCTCACCCGCCATATTACCCACGCTAATCCATCCTTCATAGGCAAAAAGCGTCCCAAGCATGGCTACGCCAAACGTTGCGAAGGAAAATCCATGCACTGGTTCTCCGGAGAAAACAGGTGTCGCTTCATTAAAACCATGGATAATCCCAAAGATGATGATAAACACGATAGGAATCATTTTAGCAATCGTTGCAATAAATTGTATCCGGCTTCCGAGCTTCGTAGAAATAATATTTAATAGAGCAACAAAGAGCAAGATACCAATGGCAAACGCTTTTTGCTGACCACCTGACATCGGTATGAAATACGTGGCCTGAGTCGCAAAGACAATGGCAAGTGCCGCAACAATAGCCGGGCCGTAGATTAAAGCCTGCACCCAGCCGAATAAAAAGGCAACCTTCTCTCCATATAATTCTTTTAAATAAGCAAAAACACCGCCAGTTTGAGGGATGGCTGATCCAATTTCCGCTAATGTCAAAGCTGCAGCCATCGTCAGCAGCCCGCCAAGCAGCCATGCCAATACAGCTGCTATGGCTGAACCAGCGCTATCCATTACAGGTGTCGCTTTAAAAAATATCCCAGATCCAATAACCACTCCAACTACAATGGTAAGGGCTTCTTTCATGCCAATTTCTTTCTTTAACACTGCTCCTGCTGCATACATCTTTTTATCTTGTTGTTTTTGCATGATACCTCTTTTCCCTCTCAAAATTATTTATAAATAATAAAAATCTTAATTGATTTCTACGAGATATTCAATATATACATTAAAAAGAATAGAATGGTAAATATTTTTTACCACATAAAATTATCGCATAAAAATACTATTTTGTGTATGATATACATCCCTTTCTTGGTTAATAAATACGCAAAAAAGCCGCCTCCCAACTAAAATCAGAGACAGCCTGTAAATGACTTATGCGCTCGATGCTAGATTCCTTTACCGATGATAAATATTCATTACCCAAAAACCAATATCCTCAAATCCCAGCTTCTTATAAATCGTCCCAGCCTCAGGATTATCATAGAATAAGCAAAGCTCCTTACCCTCGCCAAGTAATTCCTTACAAAGCTTCATCATGCAGGCGCTGGCCAATCCCTGTTTCTTGTAAGCCGGATCGGTCGCAACCCCAACCACCATGGCAGAGCTGGAATTCTCGGCGGTTGTTGAGGCTGTTGAAACCATTTTTCCGTCCATTTCTATGTAGAAGGTGCGGGATGCTCCGCCTTCCATGCTTTCCTTTTTACTTTCCTCCGTGATGATTGAATCGCTGAATTCAGGAATAGCCTTCAGCAGGTGCACAAGGCGGTGCGCATCATTCGGAACAGCCAATTTCACCTCAGCTTTAGCTGGAGTAATATGGGCAGCCTCGCTCAAAGCGGTACATTTGGCATAATAAAATTGTCTTTTCTTCTTCAGCTTATTAGACAGGTAAGGCTCTATTCTTGCTATGCAGCGCTCCAAGCCTGACAGGAAGCTAAAATCCCCATCAGCTAATATGATTTCCGCAAAACCCTTCCCATCAAATTCTTCCGTTTTGGCATAAGGGATATAATTCTCCCGATATTTCAATAGGACGGCAATCAATTCATTCTTCTCATTGAACTCTCCCCATACCCGCTGAAATTCCTGCTCATAGCCATATGCCTCAATATCTCCAATGATGAAGACATTTTCAGCCGCTTCCCCTTTCAAAAAATGAAAGCATTCTTCATGATCGTTTGAGTCTAATCGTCTAATCATCCGCTACTCCCCCCATTCTCTCGATCCTAAAAATAGACAGGATTATTTTTCCATCTATTATATAGCAAATAGATAAGCGACGGTACCTTATTAAAAGGATTCCGTCGCTTATCATTTATTCGCTCGTAATCTCCTTCAAAATTTCATAGGAGCGTTTTTGTTTATCCGGATCAAAAATATAGGAAACTGCCATGATTTCATCGACATGATGGGCAGCCTGGAATTCAGCCAGCTGCTTTCGAACGGTTTCCTTGGATCCAATCAAGGAAACGCTTGTCATCGATTGTGCCATTTGTTTTTCACCTGGACTCCATAATCCATCCATCGATTCGACAGGCGGGCTTAATGGGTTTTTCGTCCCTCGGACGACATTCAGGAAGAACTGCTGCAATGTGGTCGATTCAAACAAAGCCTCTTCATCTGTTTCAGCCGCAATGACATTCAGGCATACCATCATATATGGCTTGTCTAAATACATGGATGGCTGGAATCTCTCTCTATAGATCTCGATTGCCTCTTCCATATAGCGCGGGGCGAAATGGGCGGCAAAGACATATGGAAGGCCTAGCTTAGCTGCAAGCACCGCTGATTCTGTTGAGGAGCCAAGAATAAAGACTGGTACGTCTGCATCAACACCCGGATAGGCTCTGACAGCCCCTTGTTCATCCTCAGGTCCGAAATACGTTAAGATTTCCTCCACATCCGCCGGGAATGTATAGACCGAGTTATGATTAGAGCGGCGAAGGGCACTGGCGGTAAGCATATCTGTCCCTGGCGCTCTCCCTAACCCCAAATTCAAACGATTCGGGTAAATGGTCTCCATCGTGCCAAATTGCTCGGCTACTACGAGCGGGGAATGGTTGGGAAGCATAATTCCTCCTGACCCCACTTGAATTTCCTTCGTGTGTTCAAGTATATGTTTTACCAAGATTGCGGTTGCTGAACTGACCAATGTCGGCGCATTATGATGCTCAGCCACCCAATAGCGTGTATATCCCATTTGTTCAACAGCCTGCGCTAAATCGACCAAGGAAGCAATGGCTTCCTTCGCTCCCTCTCCTTTGCGGATTGGCGCAAGATTCAGCACGGAGACTGGTACGTGCACATTTGACATGTAGGCATAACCTCCTGCTAGTTATTTCCATACCATCGTATCAATAAGCCATCAGTATGAAAAATGTAATGCTTATGAATATTTGTTTTTTCCTGCTGTAACCGTTATACTGTTCGGACAAAGGTTATAAAGGAGAATAAAAACATGAGCAAAATTGAAATTGGAGAGATCCTCGTACTCGAAGGCGAAAATGGCCAAGATGAAGAAATAGAAATTCTCGGCACACTGGATGTGGACGGCGCAGAATATGCAGTGGCTGGTCTTGTGGAGGAGATCAAGCGTGACACGAATGAGGACATGGAGATCTTTTTCTTCCGCGTTGATGAGGAAGGCGAGCTGCATGAGATTGAGTCAGACGCTGAGTTCCAGCAGGTCGCACGAGTTTTAGAGCATAATATGAAACATAACCATTAAGAACAAAGAACGCTTCTAATGATTTTACAAATGACATTAGGAGCTTTTTTTATCCATATAAAAAACACGGGCCAGAGACCAAAAATGGTCTTCTGGCACATACCATCATGGACTGACTTTACTTCCCAATAAACTTAGCAGATAATCCTCAAGTTTCGGTATAACCCGTTCATAATTATAATCAACGGCTGTCTTCCTCCCATTCACAGCTAAATATTCTCTCCGTTCTTCATTCATGAGTAAGCTTTCCATATGGACGATTAGCTTCTCCTCATCCTCCGGTTCTGCCAGCAAGCTATTGAAATCATGGACGGCGTAGTCATCTATCCCCCCGCATTTCGTTGCCACCACCGCTGTCTCGCATGCCATAGCCTCGAGCGGCGGCATCCCAAACCCTTCATACCAGGATGTATAAAGGAAAATATCTGCCTGCTGATAATAAGAAATGAGTACCTCTTCGCTCGGATGCACGATTATCTTCAGCGGAAAGCCGACATTTGTTTCAGGTCGAACTTGCGAAACCCAATTCACTTGAAACTTATGCCCTCGTTCCCATAATATTTGCAGGACATTAATGGCTGTGGGAAAATTCTTAAACGAAAGCGTTGGATTGCCAATCAGAAGGACTGTCACGGGCTCTTCTTCATTTCTTTGTGCAGGCGGGCAGTATAGAGTTGTATCAATGCCGTTCGGAATCACCGTTGTCTGAAGATTATATCTGGCCATCAGTACCCTTTCCACAAATCGGGAGACACTCATTACGTCTACCCCTGATGTGTAATAGGTTTCCATTTGCCTCCTGATCAAATCGATTTGCTGAGAATTCCTTACGTCTCCGAATAACCACTCATGACCCTGCTCCCAATAGACAACCTTTGCTTTAGCCCCCTTTAATTCAAGGACCTGCTGAATCCATCCCGCAACAATGACATCACAATCATCCGCATAATCACGGGCTAATTGATTGTGCGGGATGAGTATCTCTTCGTCGACTTCTATCCGGCACCATGACGGCAAAACAAAATCTCCCTCTTCCCCTTTATATAGGGCCGTTATGTAATGTCCCCTTTTCCGCATGGCATCCATTTGGGACAAAAGCATCTTTAACCCTCCCGTTAGATTATGATGCGGGAGAAAATAAGCTAACTTTAACGGCTTGACAGTGGCCAGGGCTTTTCGCTGGATCACCGTTGGATAGAGTTTGAACAGATTAGCTCCATTATTTCCGATTTTCACTTGACTGAATTGATAATCATAATCAGCAAAATCCACCATGCTCCAGCTGCTCCTATGGACTTCTAATTCATTTCCTAAGTAGGCTCCCTGTTCCACCCATTGGATAGGGGTTGAAATGATGAGTGACCGGTTCGTTATCTGCAAAATTTCATCGATTAATTCATAGCCCGATTCCTTATCCAGATGTTCTAGCACATCGATTAGCAAGACCGTGTCATATTCCTTGACCATGGACTTAACAACTGTCAGCACATCACCATATATCATCTCATTATAGACATACTCATGAAGCGGATTCTTATATGAACGAAATCCTTCAACCCCGTCAATAACCAACCCCCAATTATTCCGGTCATACCTTTCATAAGGGATATCGCCCGCCTCTCGCAGCAAGACCCCATACTTCCCAAAACCGGCACCGAGGTCAAGAATCGATTGGGGTTTATCAAGCAGGACCAAATCAATAATCGCGGGTATGGCTTGATACCAGCTGCACGGCATTTTCCATGCCTCCTTTTAGGTTATTATTTTTTCGAAGTACTGTTTATTCTGCAACACTAAATTATTGGTCGGATTATAGAATCTGGCCATTTCATTATGGCAGTAGGCCAGCTCCTTCTTCCCGATTTTGTCATAGCAGACGCAAAGCTGAATATGAGGAAGCCAAGTATAGTAAGCGTAATTCACCAATGCTCCTGTCTCTTTGACCCGCTCAAGGTCACACTCAGCTGCGGCCTTATACCAATAAATCGCCTGGTGATAGAGAGATTTAGAAAAATATATATAGCCTAGCTTGCAGCTTATATTTGCTCTGGGAATATCGTATTTAAACGATTCGAATAATAGTTCCTCTGCTTCCTCTGTTCTCCCAAGCTGCAGAAGTGCCTCTGCTGCTCGATCAATCGCAGCTATGCAATCCTCCTGCCAGCCCGCATTCGTATCCAGAAATTCCCGGTAGAGTTTGAGGCACTTCTCCAGTAACCCATGTTCAAAACACTCATTCCCAAAATAGTACAAGTCCCTTGGGCTCAGTTGTTTCTGCTGCTGCTCCAGTTGTTCATAGATTTTAAGATTGCGGTCTGTCTTTTTCGATTTCACACTCAGATGAGTGATGCAAATATCCACTTCGATAATAGTTCCATGAACCTCCAAATATTCATGAACCGCTCCCTTCCATTGAAAGCCCCGGCTCGTCTTGACAAGGCGATTTCGTTTGAGGCTGCTTGTAATTTGACCATACGGATCTCGTCCAAGCACATATGGCATTAGGACAGAATCCGGCTTATGAGATAGAGATTCCTTGATGTGGAGGAACTTTTCCCGATCTTCGGGGAAAATGATATCATCCGCATCAAGCCACATCGTATATTCCTTGCCCGCCTTCTGAAAGGCAAAGTTTCTGGCAGCTGCGAAATCATTCGTCCATTCATAGGAATAAATGTGCTTTGTATACTTGCCGGCAATCTCCACTGTCCGGTCTTCTGAGCCTGTATCAACGATGACGATTTCATCCACAAGGTCACAAATACTATCTAAGCAGCGCCCAAGCACCCTCTCTTCATTTTTGACAATCATGACTAAACTGATCGATGACATACCCGTCCTCCCCCCATGAATCACTTAAGCGATCCGAATAATGGTCAAATTAGCTCCAGTGGCAAAGTCAGAAAGTGACACGGTACCTGTTCCGGCAACCTGCAGTGAAACCGTCGCTGGAGCAGTGACAGAAACGATGACCTCATTTGTATAATATTGTTGGCTTGATGACGGCCTAAGTATAGAGGCTTCAACGACAGCGCCATTCAGCGCAATCTGCGTAGTAACGGCTTCTGGTTCAGAAAATCCGAGTGTGTATCGGATGTAATACGTCCCCGATTCCTCAATGGTAATCACTTCTGAAGTTGAATCAACTGAAAAGTTATCACTGATAAAAAATGTGCTCGGCAAAGGAACATTTGTCCCTGCAGAGGTGAGAGTCAGCGTTGGGCCAAAGATATTGGTGGCATATGCCGACACTGATGTCAATGCACCCCCCGTTACTCCTGTGACGCCGGTCGCTCCGACCGGTCCAGCAGGTCCGGTTGCTCCTGTTACTCCTGTTGCGCCGGTCGCTCCTGTCGCACCGGTCGCTCCTGTCGCGCCTGTTGGCCCGGTTAGACCTTGCTCTCCCGCTAAGCCAGTCTCCCCGGTCGGACCGGTTGCTCCTGTTGGACCGGTTACACCCGGTATACCAGTTGGACCGGTAATATCTGCCCCCGCCGGACCGGTTGCTCCAGTGGGACCAGTCGCTCCCGTTACACCTGTCGGACCCGTCGGTCCTATTGGACCGATGAGGCCGGTCGCTCCTGTAAGCCCGGTTGGACCGGTTGCTCCTGCAGGTCCTGTTGCTCCAGCGGGACCTGTCTCTCCCATTCGGCCGGTCGCACCTGTCGGACCTGTTATTCCCAATCCAGTCGGACCGGTTGGACCGGTTGCTCCTCTCTCTCCGATACCTGTCGCTCCTGTTGGCCCCTGCGGACCCGTTGCGCCAGTTGGGCCAACCACCGCGATTCCAGTTGGTCCGGTTGGCCCTACAGGTCCTGCAGGTCCAGTCGGACCTGTCACTCCCAATCCTGTTGCACCTGTCGGACCTTGGGGACCTGGTGCCCCTCTTCGGCCAAACCCGGCCGGTCCCCTCGGCCCAGTTGGTCCGGTTGGGCCAATAGCGCATAAGAGAATATCACTTAGAAGTGCTGATCGATTCATCATCACGAGCTCATCCAATCGCTTAACAAGGTTTTCGTTCCGATGAACGAGAATTTCAAGCGGTTCCTCGATCAATTCTTGAACGGAAGACAAAGATTGACTGTTGGCCACTGCTTCTGACAAGCTTTCTAATGAACAGATTATTTTCTCCGCTCCACTGATTAAAAACGCAGCTAACTTCACCTCTTCATTAACCAATGACAGCAGTGTCTCTATTCCCTCAACCTTCTTTAAAGGTGAAAGATCAGGCATTTGCTCATCAGCCATACACTCATCCCTCTCTTCCCTTAAACTTCCCCTATCTTAATGATTGAAATGGTCGCACCGCCTCCCGGCTGCAATGTCGCCGTCCCCGTCCCACCGAATAATTGTACCTGTAATACCTGATTGGGCGTTGTGAGACCAACAACGATTTGATTGAAGTAATCAGAAATCGCATCACGCGGGTTGATGACAGAATTAAGGATGAGACCGCCGTCCAAAAGAATTCGAGCAGCGAACTCCGCTGGAGCTGACAGCCTTATATTAAAGCTGATATAGTAATAGCCAGTTTCTCCTAAGGTAAAAGTGGTAGCCGCAGCATTAAGACTGATGTTGCCGTTGACAAGCTGATTGTCAGGAAAAGGAATTGAGATCCCGCCAGGTACAATGGCGAGGGAGGGACTGCCGGTATTAGCAGCATAGGCAAATGTCTGCGTTTCACTCGTTGGTGCGAGAGGACCCGTTGCTCCTGTTGCACCAATCAATCCAACCTCTCCCGTGACCCCGGTCGGTCCGTTCGGACCAGTCACAGTACTTCCTGTTTCACCTGTCGGACCGGTTGGGCCAGTTCCTCCTACCGCACCGGCCGGACCTGTCTCCCCTCTAACACCTGTCTCCCCCGTCACGCCTGTTACACCCGTTTCACCAGCTAAGCCTTGGATACCCATTCCTGCCAATCCAGTTATCCCCGTCACTCCCGTTTGACCAGTTGGTCCTGCCACTCCAATTAAGCCAGGAAGCCCTGTCTCACCTCTTGCACCTGTTGGGCCGACTGGACCAGCCGCTCCGATGGCACCCATTGCTCCGCTAGGTCCTGTAAATCCATTTGGACCCGTTGCTCCTGTCGCTCCGGTTACCCCAACTAAAGAAACACCTGTCGGACCAGTCTTACCTAGTTCACCAACTAACCCAATGCCCGTTGGACCCGTTGCTCCTGTTGCTCCCGTAGGACCTTTGATGACAGGTGTTGGTCCCATCGAACCGGTCGAACCCGTTGGTCCAGTCGGCCCTTTTGGACCTGTTAAAGACGGTCCCGTTACCCCTGTCGCTCCCTCAGGCCCTTTTAGCCCCTTAAGTCCCCTTCCCTTCATCCCTGTTGGCCCAGTCGGACCGGTTACACCTTGAATGCCAGCCAATATTGCAAGCAGTTGCTCATTATAAGGATTTAAAAAAAATTCATTCATCTCCGCCAACCGGTCTGTCACGAATAAATATACCTCTACATTTTCCTGCAGCACATCTACAACACTTGAATCGATATCCATATTGGCTGCGCGCAATTCATCAACAATCATCCGAATCACATTGTCATCCATTCCCTCACTCCCACGGTGCCGAAAAGACGGCAGAGGTATAGGTATGTCAACTACCTCCAGATCCTAATCATAAAGTGAAACTTCAATCAGTGATTTTTCCTAACCTCTGCTGAAGGTCAGTTGAATCAATCAGACGCGTCTGCTTAATATGAATCACATCGGGCCGCGATTGCTTTTGCGTCATCAGACAATCTCCTATCATCAATGAATATTTCCGAAGCATAGGATTTACACTCTTCTCAGACTTCAAAGATATGCTCCCCATTCCTGAAAATTATGCATAAAGAAATAGCCGGTTTTTCAGCTATCTTCCCCTCCGAAGGTCCGCAAATGAATAGGGGATTTATGAATCATTTTACTCTTGAGTTTTGGGGATTATGTCAGTTGTTTCTTAAGAGCGATTGGAAGTATGGCGGTGGCAGGCTGGGTTGCACGCAAAAAAACGCAACAATGCGAATTCGCATCATTGCGTCAAATCTTAATTATAAATATTTCTTTACTACATTAATAATTTCTTCCTTATAAGTGATTATATCATTTACATTTTCAATTTTATGAGTTGTTGTTAGCTCATCATTCAATTGTATATATTTGTTGTTTGTATTGAAGCCTAAGCGGCATATCCACTGTCTGATATTATTATCTAATAATACATTAAAGCAACTTTTATTACCTCGATAATGTACCCTATTTGCCTTAACTTCTTCATTTAATAACGGCTTTATCAGAACTTATGTAGAGATACTCTACCTCCAGTCCATCACCAGAATAGTAGAAATACACATATACAATCTTCCTTCCATTTTCGTAAATCACCTTATACTGCTAGATTTGAGAGCTATGTTTCTTTTTCACAAATGCTAAAACAGACGCAAGGTCCATTTGGGTCGAGTTTCATAATGCTCCATCTGTCCTTTACTAAATGGATAAATTTCCTCAACATCTTCCGCGTCCGCTTTTGAGAATATAATTTCTTCATCTAATCCTTTCATTTTGACCGTCCTTTATCAATCCATTTATGAGTCATTTGTTACAGAATAAGGCATCTCTTCTCTTCATACAATTCCTTGTATTCAAAAAAAACGAATGTAATGGAGGATTTTAATGAACAGTCGATTGACGAGAAGATTCTTGGCTATTTTCTTATGTTTGATGATTATTGCGCCGTTTGGTCTGTCTTCAGATGTATCAGCGGGGAAGCTGAAGCCGCCGGGTGAAACCTTTACCCCTGGTGAGTGGTTCCTCGGTGACCGTCCACCAAATTACAATTCGTCGAAACCGCCCATTGTCTTTGTCCAAGGAAAGAACGGAAGCTCAACAAGCTGGTATGGGGAAACAACGTATCACGGTGTCAATGATATGTATACGAAGGCATATGATGCCGGATATCAGACCGTTTTCGTCCAGCTGTATGACGCAGCCGGCAATGGCTCTGAAAATCAATACACAAACGGGCGCCTGCTCGCCTCCATGCTCGGACAGATATCACGCCACTTTAACGGACAAAAAGTGAATATTATCGCCCACAGCAAAGGGGGACCTGATACCCAGGCAGCGCTGATTCACTACGGAGCCCACCCCTATGTGGGCAGGGTGATTACATTAGGCTCACCTCATCATGGCTCTGAGCTTGCAGACCTATCATACAGCTGGTATGCGGGATGGCTCGGGGAACTGCTTGGTCAGAATGATGCCGGCACCTATTCCCTTCAGGTCGGTGAAATGGCCAAATTCCGCTCCTCCACTGACAGCCATACGAACCGCAGCAAGAATAAATACTATACAGTAGCTGGAACGAACAAAGGCCCTGCCTTCTCTGCCCTAGCACTCGGCGGAGCCTACTTATCTTCCTTTGGTGCCAATGACGGCCTCGTCACAGCGACCAGTGCAAAGCTGCCATATGGCACACATTTATTCACCGACAGCACAATCGACCATGATAATATCCGCCAAGGCTCCAAAGTCTTTTCCCGAATTGAGCCTTATTTACGCAGTGCCGCTGTCAGCCAATTATCCGCTAATACCGAAACAGTCAATCAAATGGACACTTCCATTCATAGTGAATCCTCCAGTTATATCACCGGGGGCAAGCTCTCAGATAATCAATTAACGAAAAAAGAAATCTATGTCCCTGCCAAAACAACCGGAACCATCTCCGTCTACACAGCCAGCCATGACACGGCTGTCGAGCTGGTTGCACCAGACGGAACGGTTATGAAAGCTTCAGCCCCAATAAAAGATGAGACCATTCTTTCTGGCGCAAGCCTCTATTCATTCCAGCAGGTTGAGCTCGCTGAAGGCTCCTGGACGGTGCAAATGAAGGCAGCAAACACCAAGGATGCCTATCTGCTTGTATCCTCTTTTGACGAAGCTGGAAAGCTAGAGCTTGAAATGGCCGGAAAGGGCAAGGCTGACCAAACATCCTTCACCTTGAAAACACCGAAGCAAGCAGGATCAACAAGCCTTTCCATTAAATTCAGCGGACCGGATGGAAACGAACTTAAGCAAAATATCGTTCCTAAAACAGCAAACGGAGCCGCATACACAGCCAAGCTGCCGAAGGTTTCAAAACCGGGCGTTTACAATATGACTGTTGATGTTAAGACGAAGCATGCGAATGGTAAGGAATCGATCAGGACTATGGTACGGTCGGTTTATATTGAATAGATAAATAGAAGGGGCTGTCCCATAAGTCAATGAAGATTGACTTTTACGGGCAGCTCCTTCTTTCTCGTAAACGCTGATTTTTTATTTATCATTTATTACCAAGGTATTTTTTGGTACAATAAATTTGCAGATTATTCTGTTTTTGGGTATATATACTCTAAATAAGAACATCGGAGGATGGTTATGAGGATGAGGAATTTATTAGTCGTGTGCCTTGGTATTATTATCATTACTGGTGTGATGGCGGGCTGCAGCAACGAAGCCGCATCACCTAAAGAGGAAGTTGAGAGTCAAACAAAAGCAAAAGACACTTCGGAACCGCAAACGAGCGAAGATCAAGAAGTGGATGAGGAAGAAAAGTCAGAAGCGGAAGAAAGTACAGCAATGGCAGCTGATGTGGGAAATGCAATCGATTATACTGAAGCATTAGACCCTAAGAAGCCGATTCCATTTGGTACATACATGAAAACAACCATCTATTCTACGGAAGATAAGAAATACCACCCTGTTTATGTGAAACTCAATAAAATCACAAGTGAAAGCGGCAATAGTGAATATGTACAGAAAGCACTGGATGAAAACAATGAAGAAGGTAATGAATATGATGCAATCCACAAAGAAGATTTAGATTTACCTGATGATGTCGAACTGAACATAATAGACTATGAAGTAATGGTACCAAAAGAATTCCCAGCCTCTGAGTTTGGCGGTGTCACTGGAATTAATATCAGTTTTACAGCGGATAACATAGAAGGCGGCGGAATCCCGAGTAATAATGGCGGATCAGTCTATCTCGCTTTAGGTGCAGCAGACAAACTGTTGAGTCCAGGAGATAGAGAGACGACGTTTATGCCAGGCAGCACGTATCCATTACGCGCCTATTATAGAATGGTAAAGGGATATGATGATTACCTGCTTGAAATAAACGCTTTTCCTGAAGGAAGTGATGGTCAAAGCGATATGAAAACAGCCTACTTTGCCATTAAATAACGGCTGCCATATAACCGCAAAAAGAACCTCCATTTTAATCCCGAAAATGGAGGTTCGTTATTTCAGTCTGTTTTCATAAGGGTACTGAAACCTTACGTAACTAGAGGTTCAATAAAAAGTCAGAAATTTATTTATACGATAACGTTCATCTTCCGCTAATCAAGCAGGAGCCAATGACCCGAAACTTCATCAATAGTATTCTGTTATCAATATTATTTTTAACGGAGCCTTATTATTACAACCTACATCAAAGAGTTTAAATCTCCCCAATTTATAATTATTAATCCAATTACAATACTATTTTTAAGAATATTCACCAACAATCTGTTATATTGACGATTTATAGCTTTATCTTCACTTATAAATATGGGTAAGTTAATGTTTTCATCAGACTTTTCTATGTATGTAAATGCTCCCCAGACTATAACTGCTATTAGTGGCAACGCAATAAATCCCTTTACATCATCACCTCCTAAAACAGTCCATTTATAGAACACTTGGAAGAAACCTAAAGTAAGAACTACTAGTGCTAAAATATTCATCATAATTTCTAAAGGCATTTTCTTTGAAGGTGACATTTTAGGCCTTTCCTCCTCTTATCCCAACGTTTCAACCAATTTTTGAAATAGTATATTGATCTGCTTCAGTACGCAGTAATCTATTCTTTCGTTAGCCTGACCCGATAGCTGCATAATAAAAAAGAGCTGATTAAAGCCCTTGATATGAGATATTTCCCCAATTTGTATAAAGTTATCTAATCTTTACTTGTTTGATTATTCCATACACGATGACGATAGCCACACTAACGATTAAAGCTGGAAAGAGCCAATTTCCTAATGGATTCTCCAATCCTTGTGCAATGGTGATGATTTCAAATGAACTTAAAGCAAAAAAAAGTAAACAGATATTTTTTAAACGATTCATCATTTTTCTGCTAACCAAATAAAATTCTTTGACATTATTTTCATTTAATCGTTGAGGATAATTATGTTTCTCCGGAAACCTTTCTATCCATTGCATTAAACCTGCAACGAAGGCCCCTGCAATCGGCAATATAATCATTTCTACCTTTGGACCAAAGCGGTCAACTTCCCCCGCTGCATTGAAATGTGCTGGCACTTTTTCAGGAAGCGCACTCCAATTAATCATTAAAAAGACGATAGAGCCTGAATAAACTATAGCCAATGATATCCAAAGCCAACTCACTCTTCGTTCTTTGAATGTTTATTTTGGGTCTTTCCCAAGAATTTGATATCCCCTTTACCTCCTTACTTCTCCCAGCCTTTATTTGTTAACCTGTTTCTAATCCTGCTGTAAACCACAACACGCTAGTAGTTTAAGAATACTGAAATTTCTTACTGAAGCTGTCAAATGATTTACATGAAGAAAGGCAATAGGATAACGAAAAATCCAACCACCAATAGAATAGTCCCAAAGATTCGAGATAACCACTTTTCGTTCCCAGTAACACCATTCCACAAAACAACATTCACTAAAAAGAGAGCTTTTTTCTTGAGTACTAAAAGGCCAATAAACATAATAAATACGCCAATAAAGATGGTCATGATGATTTCCATTCCCCTTCACCTCCAAGAGTACGATAATCTTAACAACCTCTTTTATTTTAACATAAATTACCAATCAACCAACATCGTATCCATTCACCAATTGACACCCTAAAATGTTTAGTCTTTTTATCAAATTCTTTACGAAAGAACTTATATATGCTCATAAAGCACAGAGTATATGTAAATATATGGTATAATGGTTAGCAAGGAATATTTTGGAATGGAGGCTGCCGAAAATGATTCTTTTGATTGGTCTAATGGTTACAGGAGTCATGATAGCTTTATATTTTAGCTATTTTGTGAAAGGGACAGGAAGCTTTTTAGACAGAAAAACATTGTTAAAGGAAGAATCAAGGATGGTAAGTTGTACAAAGTGTCATACAATCATGAAAAGACAAGCGTATGGGCAACAATGTCCTGAATGCAGAGCATCTTTTTGAAACGTTCAGATTTCGATCTGAACGTTTTTAATTGCTGCTTCTTTTCTTGCGAATTAAATTGCGCAATAACTATACAATCTTAGAAAGAAGAAGGACGCACAGGTTTTGTGGGTCAAACTTATTACATAAATCATGCAACGTCCCATCGTTCACTACTCTACTAATGAATCAAATAAATGAAGTAAATCTTTTAGCTCTACTGGAAAGTCAAAGGGGTCTCCATCCTCATCATATAAATCTTCCATAATACTACGATCAATGATTTGCATGAAGTGAAGGAATCCATCTAGTACCGCCTGCTTCATAATCGAAACCGGAATCCACTCTGTACTCGTTTCGTCATATATTAATCTTACATGTGGATTGTCTTTATCAGCATTATTAACGAGTTTATTGTCCGCATGGCCCATAAAAATAATGAACTTCTCTTTATAGTTAAAAGTGTAATTACTGTAATAAAGCATAAGGTCTAACCATGTGCTGTGCAGATCATCTGTCGAGAGGATTTCAGTACGATTTTCGCCATCTATGATGAATGAAATTCCTCCATAGATAAATCCACTGTTCATCCTATATTGCCGCTTATAAACTTCTTTGCAGTATGAATCGTCCAGATTCACCCAATAATCGTTTTTACTATAGTCTATATACGGAAAATCCTGAAGATATGTTCTAATGCTGACATTGATGTTCATCACCCCATCTAATCATAATCTATTTGACAAACCGCAAGATTATTACAGGTACCACTACACCTATTTTAAACTACTTGCATCGTTTCCCATCAAAGAAAAACACCTACTTGCTTTAGCAGGTGCTCTTCTATATACATCTTTTATTAAGCAGTATATCCCGCCGTCTCCGACAAGTTCTATTGCCTTCTGGCAATATATCTTTACGAATAATTACTCATTTTCATAGCCTTCTTACTATGAATAAAATGAGTAAACTGCCATATTTTCAGCAAGTCATATGCCATATCGCTCGCTAAGCCTAATCCTTCCTTTATTCATTCTATTCATTTAAAGCATTACGCCCGCCGACAATTGGCAATGTAATTTCACTGCGAGTTGGTATTACAGTGATTTTTGTACCGGCTTTAGGACGAATCGTGTAGTCGTAATCGCTGGCAATAAGAACAATTCCAATCTGGTTCCCAGCCTTAAATACATAATCTTTAGGCTCCATTTCCCATTCAAATGTGTAATCCCTGCCCGGAACGATTGATTTAGACCGCTCTCTGGATTGGATGTTTTGCGGGTCCATCCAGCCGCGCGATACAATGACTGGTCTTGATTGACTGTAATCAACGAGCAAGGCCGTTAAATTGGCAACAGGACGGTCAATGCTAGCACGGATGCTGACTGCAGGGGTCCCGCTCAACCGAACTGAATCAGTTAATGCCGGCGTCACATAAGCCAACCGGTTAGCGGAATTTAATTCCGGGTCGACAATAAGTGTATTGGCCTTTTTCATTGGATCATCAATAATCGTTTGTTTGTTATGCGGCTGATTCGGAACAGGCTTCAGATGCAGGGCTCCTAAATCATTTCCCGTACCTGTCAAATGAAGTCTTGTCGGAGCAGAACCAGCTGCTGGCCAGCTTGTTTCCTTCGTCCAAGTTCTGTCCTCACGCTGAATATCTACAGCCGGCTCATTCATAACCCCATTTTCGATCCCATAGAGATAATAATCAAACCATCTATTTTGTAATTGAGGCCAGTTATTGCCGGATGGGCTTGAATGGCCCCCCTGATGGAGCCATAATCTGCGAGGCACATCATTTTCTCCTAATGCTTCCCACCACTGTGAGAATTGCTTTGTTTTAACATTCCAATCATTCAGCCCATGAACAACGAGAACACCGGCCTCGATATTCTTGACATCCTTCACATAATCACGGTCTGCCCAGAATTCACTGTAGTCCCCTGTTTCTCTGTCCAGTCCAGCTGTTAACTCTGCCATGACATCTTTACATACCTGAGGATTTTCACGAGTAAGGACAGCTTCAGCCATATTGTCCGCATCTTCACCTTGATAGCCTCCAGGAGCGATAACTGCTCCGTTGGCGCGATAATAGTCATACCAGTTGCTAATCGCGGCAACTGGGATAATCGCTTTTAGTCCATCCACACCTGTGGCAGCAACTGCATTCGGCAAGGTTCCATTGTAGGAAGTACCTGTCATCCCCACATTGCCTGTGGACCAATCTGCAGAAACCTCTCTCCCATCTCCTTTATAAGCTTTTGCCCGCCCGTTCAGCCAATCAATAACCGCTTTCGTTCCAAGAATTTCACGTTCATCCCCTGTTGTTGGACACCCATCCGACTTGCCTGTCCCAATACTCTCTGCCAGAATAACTCCATAACCTCGAGGGACATAGTAATTCCCCAAAGAACCAAGATTGGCAGCCTGTCCATTTGCAAGCGCGAATGGCTTTCCTCCTCGACCATTCCCAGGGTGTTTAACAGGATTTAACTCCACATCTACATCATAAACAGGAACATTTAGGATTCCGGAGCGATAGGGACTCATTTCATAAATGACGGGGACTTTAACACCGGGTTCTGTTTTTGGACGGTACACTTTAATAGACACACGGTCACGTTTCCCATCTCTGTCGCTGTCTATCTCAGTCTCAACGAACAATTCCTCCACTATCGCCTCATCAGTAGAATAGATTGGTTTTGTCATTCCATTTTCAAGTTCAATTCTCGTAGCGTCTGAAGCAGTTTCCGGGATCAGCCCATTCAGCGGCATCCCCTTCCACTCTAGAACATTCGCCTTAGCTGCTGGTTCTAGCGAAGCGGGTAGATTTTGGCTGTTTTCTGCTTCTGCCGACCATGAATCTACACCAGCTACTAATGTAAGAGACAGAACAGAACACAAACTGATTGAAAGTACTTTTTTCCTCAAATTTCTCCCCCCATATCATCGAAATATCGGCAGTTTCTACCATATTTAATGATATAGTTAAATATTCAAAGTTTTTGTATTAACCTGTCGAACAACCAAAAACGGGATAATAGTAATAGGCAGAAACAATCAAAAGCGCAATAGCCCTGTTTCAATTATAGAAACAAGGCTTTTTATAAGTTCATAAGAAAAAGGAAAAATAGTTGAATAATCCTTTTTCATTCTTTCGGGGTATCTATTTATCAAGTTCCCATTCCTTTGATGGGTCTTACATATTAGTGACTGTCCGCAAACTCATCAAGTAGCTGCTCAACCTTAGAATCTCTTTTAACAACTTATCCTCCAACTTCATCATCCGCTATGTCGTATTTGAATAAGAGCTATCACCACTCTTCTATTAGATTAATTGCATGGTATCGCTATAAAGAAAAACACCTGCTTGCATTGGCAGGTGCTCTTCAATACACGTTTTATTTTATTGAGCAGTATATCCGCCGTCTACGACAATTTCCGCTCCAGTCATAAAGGTATTTTCGATGGCGAAAATGATAGCATGCGCAATTTCTTCCGGTTTTCCAAGACGTTCGATTCCTTTTGAGAGCGGATGAAGTGATTTTAACATTTCGATTCCTTCCGCTCCTGCCACGTCCTCATTTACCATGCCCGTAATAATATAGCCTGGGTGGATACTATTCACGCGTATATTATGCGGTGCGAATTCTACTGCCATCGACTTCGTCATTAATCTTACTACACCTTTGCTGATGTTATAGAAACAAGCACCCGCTGAACCGACTAAACCGAGAATAGAAGAAACGTTAATGACCGCTCCGCCTGTGCCTTGCGCAACCATTTGGCGGATTGCTTCACGGCTGCAGTAGAATACACCGTTTTGGTTAACGCCAATGTATTTCTCATATTCAGCTGTTGGAAGGTCCAGTGTACTGCCTCCACCGCCAATCCCCGCATTAGCAACCATAATATCAAGGTGACCATATTTCTCCACCACATATGATACCATTTCTTTCACTTGAGTCTCATCTGATACATCGACCTTAACGAATTCAACATTTAATTCCTCTGCAGTTTGATTTCCCAAGTCTTCATTAAAATCTGCAATGACTGGTATCCCGCCTTTTTTCAGGATCGCTTTAACAGCTTCTTTTCCTATTCCATTTGCTCCACCTGTAACAATCGCAACTTTACCTTGGATTTCAAACATGCTAACATCTCTCCTCTTCTTTGTATTTTTAGATAAAGAGTGTATTTTATCAGAATAATCACTCATAAATATTCTAATAATTTTTTAACTGCTAGTCATGCAAGTCTTTGGTTGTCTTTTCAATCGAAAAACTCCTATAAGTATAGCGTATACCATAAAAGCTACTTATTGTTTTATGTACGAGATTATTCATCAGATAAAAGAAATATTAGTTATATTAAAAAAATAAATCTCCTAGACTCTCCTATCTATTTGATTACCTTAATCTACATATAGACAGGAAAGATATCTACGTTTAAAGTGCCATATATAGGAGGAAACATAGATGAAACATTATGAGAATTACCCTGTAAGAAGGAAATCCAAAGGCACGGCTTATGCAGTTTGGTTCTTCTTAGGACTGCTTGGAGGACATCAATTCTACTTACGTAATTATGGCATGGGCATTCTTTATCTCTTCACCGGCGGTTTCTTCGGTATCGCTTTGCTCATTGACGCATTACGTCTAAGCAAAATGGTAGATGAGTATAACTACAGATTCGCACGAGTGCATCATCACTATAGGGGTAATGTAAATACCACCACTAACAATAATAGCAACAATATCATTATCATCAATAATGTGACCATAAATGCAACAAAGGTTGAAACAAGAGAATAGACGTTTAGGATGACTAATGTCTATCATCGGGACGTTATTTAATGCAAACATACCTCAATCGAGTTTGGTAATAAATTTACAGCACCCAAAACTGAATGATGGATGGAAATTTTACTAAAAAAAGCTGAACTATAATCAAGCTTAAGCGGTACTTGATTATAGTTCAGCTTTTTTTAATTACCTCCTACTACTAGATTGATTATATATAATTTTTTCTAAATTTATACTTGATCTATAAGTCCTTATTATCTTGCTCTAACTTCACCAACTGCTCCGTCTTAACCGCAAACTCAACCCCAAGTTGGCCGATACGCTACGATAGAATCTGAATCACCTCAGTCCACGTTCATT